>JAFCZV010000551.1 GCA_019314155.1 Deltaproteobacteria bacterium | reverse complement strand
GACATTCGATTTGGCACCTCCGCCCACCGGCCCGACGGCGATGGAAGTATCTCCCCCGAGCTTGAAAGAAGATGTGAGCAACTTGTCCACTGCCTTTTGGGTCCTCACCATCATGATCACTTCCGCGGCCTCCCCTCCGAACTGAAGTCCAAAACTTACGGAGCCTAAAGTGTAAAAGGCGGGTTGGCTCCATTGCCCTGTTTTCGCGTTTTTGACAATGAGGGCGCCGGTACCGCCGGATCCGCCCACAAAAAAGCCGGCTTTTAACATGCTCGGTACGATCAAGAGACCTCTGGCCTCGCGCAGGTGGTTTTTTAAATAGGCCATGTTTGAATCCGCCATGAAGCTTTGGAAAGTTGTGCGCGCTTTATCCACAAGCCCCTGCTGATCAACGGGCTCGGCCGCTTTCGCCGGCATGGAAAATCCGAGGATCAACGTGCTGATAATAACCGTCGAAAGAATTCTTGCGAATCTGTAACGTGTTGTTTTCATTTCGCATCTCCTTTTTTTGTACATAAAATTATGGTGAACTATTTTGATGACGGAGGTGGAAAATTTTTCAAAATTTCTTGCACCGCTTCGTTTATCAGCTTTTCACTTTTTTCCGGAGTGTTGGTATCGTCAATTTGGGCTTTTGCGACGCCCCGCCAAATCATTTTCTTCGATTTGGCATCAACAAAATCCAGAATAAGCGATCCTTCTTCATATTGATACGTATCGACCCCTTGAGGTCCCCAGTATCCTCCCCGGTATCTTCCATACGAGCCGTAACCGTATCCCCAATTTGTGACTTTAACTTTATCTTTTTTCCCAAGATGTTCAGCAATGAAAAAGTCCGGATTGTCTGACGTCATCGTTAAGCCTTTGGCTTGCAGTTCTGCATTGACCGCGTTTTTAACACGATTTACAACAAGACTGTCCATGGTTGCTTTTTCAGGAATCGGAAGCCAGTCATATGTCTTAAGGCTTTCGAAATTGACTTGTTTGTCGTAGTCATACTGCACACCATAGATACTGGCACAGCTGACAGTAAAACCGATGAAAAATAGAACCAAAAAGGTGTAAATGGCTTTCATTGTAACCCCCTCCTTACCGTCGCTGCGAAGCACTGCCGCAAGACAGAACATTCCCTGCAGCTTGTTGGAGCGTAGTGGAAATACCGCATTGCGGCTCTGCAGAAAGATTCAACGGGTAGTCGACCTCGGAAATATGAACCCGATGGAGTACTTCAAATGAATCTATTTTAATCCAATCCCATAACAATAGACTCCACCCGCCTGTTTTGCTGTTGGCCGTCTTCAGTGCTGTTGCTGGCAATCGGATCTTTTTTGCCGTACCACTGGGTGATGATTCTACCGATACTCACACCCGCATATTTGATCAGGTATTTTTGAACACTTTCGGCTCTGTGTCTGGAAAGCCGCAGGTTATATTCATCCGATCCGGCACCGTCGGTATATCCCGCAAGAACAACATAGGTTCTGGGATCTTTTCGCAGGAAATCACCCAGGCTATTCAGTTCTTTATAAAACGCAGAAGGTATAACCGAACTGTCGAAATTAAACAGAATGTTGTCGGTCTTGACTCCGGCAACATATTTTACGGTTTCAATGGTTTCAATGGTTTTCACATCGATTTCATAAAGGGCCCCTGTGATATATTCCGGTCTTCCAAGCAGATAATCGAACGAAACAACGCGTGAGCATTCGTTAATCGATGCCACAGCTTTCAATATTTCTCTCTGATGTGCAGCCTTGGCGGTGCTGATGACATAAAAACAGACATCGTGTTTTCCGGCGAGTTCTTTGGCTATTTCCACCGGCTTCTTCATCCCTAGAGTAGGCGTATAGTAGCCGTCGGTGAAGAGGAACACCACGGTTTTCCCTGAAAGCCCTGCCAAAACGCCGCGAAGTTTACGCATTCCTTCCATCATCAGCGTCGGTCCAGCAGCCTTTGCCGGCAGTTGTTCAAGGGCGGCAGCAAATTTTTTCCGGTCATATTTCTGGA
>JAFCZV010000097.1 GCA_019314155.1 Deltaproteobacteria bacterium | reverse complement strand
CTGAAACCGTCGGCCAAAGATCCTGGAAACGATCTGATGGGTGGTTTTGAAACCAGTCCTTCAAAAAAGCCTTTGAGGACACCTTTCACGGCAATATCACCAGACCACACAATTTCTCCGACCCCATCCAATCTGTCGATGCGCATTTTAATGGCAAGGTTTAGAAAAAATACCAGCAAGGATTCCAATATCTGTTCAGCATCCGGATCTTTATTCCCAATCTCGGGATCCTTTTCAAACATGGGCGCGTACTGTCGAACCGTGATGAGTTTTACATCGATCTCACGGTTTTGGCATTTCAGGACAAAATCACCGGCGGCATGATGCCAGGAAGATATTTGCTCAGACGTTTCGACGTTATAATAACCGGTCAGAATTCCGGCGGCCTGCCGGTAAAGATCTTCGGTTTGACCGGTTGAGAGGAAATAGTTGCCGTGCTCATGATCCCATACAACGATTTTATGTTGTTCATCTACCGGATCAATGGAAATATGGAATTCGTTGAACCCTTCAAACCACTCTCCTAAAAACATTCTTATTTCCAATTTTTCGCTTTGGGTATAGATGCGGCCCCGGCCATAGACTCTGGGCAGAAATGAAAATGGAAATTGCGTGTTGAGCTGTTTTAAAAATCGAAACTCTCTGTTTGCATAACGCTTCCCGATATCCGAAACAGCGACATTCAGTACAAACGACAGTGTCGTTTCAGCCAAAACCGTTTCAATCCGGGCCGGATGATAAAATTCTCCGTGCTTTTCGAGAATGATCCTTATTTTTTCTATGGCTTCGGATGTTATGTCCCGGCGGGTATGTTGGGCGACGGCATGGGTGATGATTTCAAATCCGTCTTGTTCCAGAAAATTGCGAACAGCGGTAAAATAGTCTCCATAACGGATGCCCCCCCCGGTCTCTGACTGCGGCAGCCCCACGGATGGATGCCTGTCGAGCGGAATTGGCGCGGACCATATCCGGCTGTCTTCCCGGACAGGGTTCTTTTGGTTTGACAAAAAATAGGTGAATAGCGGCATGCAGAAAATCGTTGCGGATTTTGAATTATCTGTATTTTTCGGCCTCTTTTAATATTTCAAGGGCAACGTCATAACCGAGCTCAACCGCTTTATCGAGATGCTTCACAGCCAGATCCCCCTCCTCTTTTTCGAGATAGGCAATTGCCAGGTTGTTGTGTGCTACGGCAAAGTTGGGTTCCAGTTCGATAACCTTGAGGCTGGTTTGTATACTTTCATCGAGCATACCTTTCATCAGATACGCATTGGCCAATGTGGTATACGCCTGCAAGAATTTTGGATTCCATCTTATCGCTTTTTCAAGTGCAGGAATCGCTTTGTCGATATTCCCCAATTGAAGTTCTGCAAATCCAATATTCCCATACCCTTCGGCAAACCCCGCCCTGGACTTTACAGCCATTTTATTGAATTTAAGGCAGCCTTCTATGTCCTCGCGCTGCAGACGGATCCCTCCCAGCTGAACATACGCCTCGGCAAGGTTCGGGCTGCACTCGATGGCCGCAAAAAGCTCCTTTTCCGCTTCCTCGTATTTTTTAAGCCCCAGAAAGCCGATTGCAAGATTGTAGTGGGAGGTCCCGCAGTCCGGATTCGACGCAACGGCCGCCTGTTGGTGAGCAATAAATTCTTGTATATTTTTTGCTTTTGCCATTGTATAATCCTTTTTTTGTTTTTTTCTTTTATATTTAAACAAATTTGGTTATTATTTCACCAACGGTTTGTCAAGAGAAAACAAAATGTAAGCATTTTTTGAATACATATCTTTTTTCTTGACACAACCGATCACTTTTTCTTATTTTTTATGTTCAACTTATTTTGGCGACACCCTGTTTGTTTTTCAAAAAACAACAACCATTTGGATAAAAAGGGGGATGTTATGATCGCAGGATGTTTCACAGCAGTTGTTACACCGTTTAAAGATGATATTGTCGACTATGAAGGTTTGGACAAACTTTCAGACTTCCAGATAAAAAATGGCATTACCGGGATACTGGCTGTGGGGACCACCGGAGAAAGCCCTGTTTTGACCTGGGATGAACATATCCTGGTCATTGAAACCGTTGCGAAAAAAACAAAGGGTAAATGTATTTGTATTGCCGGTGTGGGAAGCAACAACACCAAAGAATCTCTGGAGGGAACAAAACATGCCGCCGCAGTGGGTGCTGATGCGGCGCTGCTGGTAGATCCATACTACAACGGCCCCAGTTCTATTGAAATACGCAGGGAATATGTCGCACCCATCGCCCAGGCTGCACCGGGTCTTGAAATCATTCCGTATGTAATCCCCGGCAGAACCGGTGCACAACTGCTGCCCGAAGACCTGGCGCTTTTGAACCAAGAGTTTGACAATGTAAATACGGTTAAAGAAGCCACGGGAAATCTTGAGAATATGAAACACACCAGAAAATGCTGCGGGCCTGATTTTACCATAATGTCCGGTGATGACGGGATGACGTATGAGATGATGACTGATACACGCATAAACGCCTCGGGGGTAATTTCTGTTGCGTCCAATGTCATTCCGAAAGCTGTAACGGACATGGTCCATCTGCTGAAAGAAGGAAACACGTCTGAAGCCCGGAAGCTGTTGTCTGCCATAGAGCCCCTTTTTAATCTGGTCACCATTACAACCATGGAAAAAACACCCTTTGGGGAAGTGAAATGCCGTGCCAGAAATCCACTGGGATTTAAGACACTTATGTCAATTCTGGGAATGCCCTCGGGTGGATGCAGGCAGCCATTGGGAAAAATGACGCGAAACGGACTCGAAAAGGTTCTTGAAGCCGCCCGAAAAGTACAGGCCAATACCCCGGAAATACTTCAACCTGTCGCCGAATTTTTCAATGTCGATATTGAGGCTCGCCTGAACGATCCTTTCACATGCGAGGGGCTTTTTTACGAAGATTATTGATGAACAGCCGTTGGATGCCGGGTACCGTTATGTCCACCATCAGGTACCCGGCATTATTATTTTTAAAGGCTCTCGAAAAAAACAACCTGATATGTTTTGATACTGCCCTTAAGGTTTCGAGGTGACCGCACCTTCCTTCAACTGAAAATTCCCTTCTTTAAACAGAACATCTTTCAGCCATTTCAAACCAAATTCCAAAAGTGCGATTTCATCTTCCTTGATTTTTTCAAGGGTCTCGGCATCGATATCATAACGATCCAAAAATGAGCTCTCAAAAACAAATTTTCTGAACGTATCGATGTTATAGCTCACCAAAAAAAACATCTTTTTGCTTTCTTCGGTCAGCTTGATGTTCGGCGGAAAAGACCGCTTTCTCACAACCAGATCGGTCCAGCCGGCATTGATCTCATCATGAATATCAACGCCCTGGTCTTTCCGCCATTCACGGATGGTCCATTCCTTGTCCTCTTCAAAACCCAGACAGTGGGGCTCATTGACAAAAAAATAGAATCCATCGTCAGCACCTTCCTTGTGGCTCAGCGAAGCAACCCCCAGCGGATAATAACGGCAGGTTGTAGGCCTGTCTTCGTAAATGATGCAACCCGCGTCGGTAACGAAAGGACATGATTGCACATCGTCATCCATCAGCTTTAGCGTAACAACCGGCAAGTCTGTTTTTTCTAAAAGCTCCGGCGACGTGTACACTGCCAAAAACTCTTCAGATGAAAGCTGCAGACGTCTTTTGAGTCTTATAATGTCATAGGGCGTGAGTATGATATTAATCCCTCTGCAGCATTGGGTGAAGCATTTAACACCACTGTGACATTTAAATCTGAATCTACTGTCTAGTTTTAGCTTAACGGGCTCAATGCTGGCCATTCTATCGGGTGTATCCATATTTCATATTCTCCTTTAATATGTACCGCTCTGCATGTTTGAAAACATTGTTGCTTCAAGCAGCACTGATTTTTTCTGAAACAACTCACAGATAAGGTCTTGTTTCGAAAAACCAAACGGTTGCTTTAATTTCAAAATTTTGGCCTTTAATATCCGAAGCGCCGGTCGATGTCAACCGGTGAAAGAAAACAATGTGGTGTTTGCAAAACCTTTATGACCACAACTTAGGTCTTGATTTCAATGGCAAAGATGCTATAGTTTTAGACTGTATTTTGTTGTTAATATTATTCACTTGGGGTGTTTCTCAATGAACCTGCCGGCCTGCTCTGAATTTGAACCGGGACGTCGAGTTTTAGGACGCCTTCCCCATGGGAAAGATCTGATTGCATCTATCGAGAACTTTTGCATAGAATCCTCCATTCAGATAGCAATATTCTCCGTAATCAGGGCTGTTCCTGTGGAGCGCACACCCCTATAACCGTAAGCAAACAAAATAAACATCAAAATATTATAAAATCTCCGGGGAGGTTAAAATGCAACTGACCATTACCAAAGCAGAAAAATTAAAAGAAAAGCCCGACGACTCCAAATTAGGTTTCGGTACGATTTTCACAGATCATATGTTTAATATGGATTATAATCCTGATGACGGATGGCACAACCCGCGAATAGAGCCCTATGGATCGTTTAATATGGATCCGGCCACCACGGTCTTCCACTATGGTCAAGCTATTTTTGAAGGACTCAAAGCGTATCGGACGGATTCCGGAGCCGTACAGCTTTTCCGTCCCCAAGACAATTTTAAACGGATGAACAACTCTTCCCGCATCATGTGTATACCCGAGATCGACGAAGCATTCGCCCTGGAAGCCCTCAAACAACTCTTGTCCATCGAAAAGGACTGGGTGCCGGGCGCATCGGGAACCTCTCTTTATATCCGTCCCACAATCATTGCTACGGATCCCTATTTGGGTGTTCGCGCTTCATATACCTATCGCTTCTTTATCATTTTGTCTCCGGTCGGCGCCTATTACCCCGAAGGCTTTAACCCTGTCAAAATTTGGGTAACCCCCCACCATGTCCGTGCTGTCTCGGGCGGTGTCGGTGAAGCCAAAACCGCCGGCAACTACGCGGCGAGTCTCTACGCCGCCGAACAGGCCAACAAGCAAGGGTATACCCAGGTGCTGTGGCTTTGCGGCGTCGAGCGGAAATACGTAGAAGAAGTCGGTGCCATGAATATATTTTTTGTCATCGACGGCAAACTGATTACGCCCATGTTAACCGGCAGCATCCTTCCCGGAATTACCCGGGATTCGGTGATCAAGCTGGCAAAATTATGGGGATTAGATGTTTCCGAACGAAAAATCAGCATCCATGAAGTATTCGATGCCTATACCGCCGGGAAGCTTGACGAAATTTTCGGATCGGGCACTGCGGCAGTGATTTCACCGGTTGGAGAAATCAAGTACGGCGAAAAAATAATCGCCGTCGGTGACGGCAAGGTCGGCCCAGTAGCAAACAGATTCTACACAGAACTGACAAACATCCAGTACGGAAAAACCGAAGATCCTGCGGGTTGGATCGAACCGCTCTAACTCGGAGTCCTCTGATAATTCTGGGTGGAAAAAAACCAAGATGCCGGAAAATCAAGCTACATCTAAACACCTTTTGTCATTTATGTCAAAGATGGAAAGTGCCGGACTCCACCCTTTTGTCATGGACACCTTTGCGTATTATTATAAAAAGATCGTTTCCGGCGAAACCGGGCGTATCTCTGACCGAGACATACGGCCCATCGCTTCGAATGAAGTCCAAGATGCAACCCGCCTTGAAGAATATGCTGAAGCCGGACGGAATGCGTTAAAGAATGCGGTGATGATAAAACTCAACGGCGGCCTCGGCACCAGTATGGGCCTGACCCGGGCCAAGTCTCTTCTGGAAGTAAAAAACGGAAAAACATTCCTTGAAATCATATTAAAACAGACGGAAAAACGTCATGTTAAACTGGCCCTGATGAACAGTTTCAATACCCATGACGACACCCTCGACGCCCTTTCCAAGATCCACCCGCCAGACCGGCCCCTCTTATTCCTCCAAAATAAATTTCCCAAGGTTCTTCAGGAAAATTTCGCGCCGGCAAACTGTCCGAAGAATCCCGAGCTGGAATGGAATCCCCCCGGCCATGGCGACATATACGCGGCCATTTATACATCCGGAGTATTAAAAAGCCTCCTCGACAAGGGCATCACATATGCGTTCATTTCAAATTCGGATAATTTAGGGGCCACCTTAGATGAATCGCTTTTGGGATACTTTTCCGAAAACAGATTCCCTTTTATGATGGAAGTGGCCCCCAGAACACCCTCAGATGTCAAAGGCGGGCATGTGGCAAGGCACCAGGACGGGCGTCTGATCCTGCGCGAGTCGGCCCAGTGCCCCAAAAATGAACTGAGTGCCTTCAGAGATATAAAACGTTATAGATTTTTTAACACCAATAATATCTGGGTCAATCTTGAGACCCTTGCTCGTCTCCTTGATAAACAAGGAATTATAACGCTTCCATTGATCAGAAATCCCAAAACCCTGGATCCAAGGGATGAAAAAAGCCCAAAAGTATATCAGATTGAAACCGCAATGGGCGCTGCCGTATCCCTTTTTGAAGGTGCAACACTTATCCAGGTTCCCCTTTCCCGGTTTCTCCCGGTAAAAAAATGTAACGAGCTGTTGTCGATTCGGTCCGACCGTTTTATTTTTTCAAACGAAAACACTCCGGTTTTAAATTCCAAGGTCCGCTCAAAAATCATACAGATCGATCTCGAACCAAAATATTACGGCAAAATCGATCTTTTCGATGAAAGATTCATCCATGGAATCCCTTCGCTGATGGATTGTGAATCACTGACCATCCGGGGAGACGTGCGTTTTGAACGCAATGTCACCATAAAAGGCAGGGTTGTTATAACAAACAACCTTAAATCTCAGATGGTGGTTAAGGAAGGCACGGTACTGGATAAAGATGTGATTTTCAATTGAGGGTCGGAATGTTTTGAAATGGCTTCTAACTCTTTTTAA
>JAFCZV010000096.1 GCA_019314155.1 Deltaproteobacteria bacterium | reverse complement strand
GGTGGTAAAGAGATCGGTGGACAGCATCCGTTTTAACATTTCGCCCCGGTCAGGCCAGGCGCCCACGGCAAAAAGCCCTGCGGATTCCCCAAGGCTGTATCCGATAACCGCATCGGATTTTATGCCAAAACTTCCGATGAGATTGGCCATAACCCCGCCGTGAACCACCTGCCCGAATATCATATTTAAAGGGTCTGAAACAATCCTTTCATGGGCGTCTTTTTCCCATCCCGGCGCCCATGATGTTCTCCAGGGTACATAACAGCCCGGAAGGAGCTGGGTTTTTAATTGAAGGGTTTCGGCGTCCATTTTTCGAAGAATTTCAGGCCACAGCACACCGATGCTTCTGCCCATGCCCACATAATGGTTGCCGGAGCCGGGGAAGACAAAGGCCGTCGCACCGTCAGGGCCCAAAGGGGAGGGGGCATAACTGATACCCCCCGGACCGTTCATATTCTGTTGGGTCCGGGACGATACGGCAGCTTGAGCCTCATGGATCGATGTTTCAAGTTGCGATATGCGCTCGCCAACAATGGATACCGCAAATTTTTTATCCGAGTCCGATCTGTTTTTAAGATACCAGGATCTGGCCAAGGGTTCGATCTTTTCATCGATGGCCGGATCTTTTTTCTCAGAAGAAGATAAAGGGTCATCCCGGCCCGGAGCGTCTTTAAGATGAGTGCTCAGGGTACGCAGACCTTCGGTCAGCTCGTTTTTGCCGTTTCCCTCCACCACAAAAAGTCCCGGTGTCATAAAACCCAGCGGTCTTTTTCTTTCTTTTTCGACCGTTTCAGGTATTTTTTCAGAAGGTCCATGCTCAAACCCTTCGAGGATGACATGCATGCAGTTGCCGTCTGTGGTCATGGCGCTGGTACATGCCCTGCGAGGACCGTCTTTTCGATCTCTCATCCAGTATTGGGCAAAGGCCGGCATGTGGAATGTATGGTTTTGCCATACGGGTTCGCCGGGTTCCGTAAAGTTCGTTAAGGGCGGGATGATCTCCTGGTACAGACACAGGCTGGTTTTAACCAGGGATGCCAGACCGGCGGCAGCCCCTGCATGTCCGATATTCGGTTTTACGGATCCGATGGCACACGGTGTTTTGGGATCGGCAAAATATTCATTCAGGGCTTCGGATTCGATCCGGTCTTCTGCGGGGTTACCGCTGCCGTGTGTTTCGAAAAAACTGATGGACGCGCGTGGAATGCCGGCATCTTGAAAGGATCGTTTCAGCGACAGAAGATAGGCGTTCTTTGACGGGAAACCGGTCCGAACCCCTCCACCCCCGGCCTTTCCGATCCCTTTGATTACGGAGTAGATCCTGTCGCCGTCTTTTATAGCCCGGTCAAGCCTTTTGAGAACCAGAGCCGCAGCACCTTCGCCGGGAAGGGTTCCATCCGCCGAACCGTCGAAAGGACTGATTTCGGAATGTGTCGTAAAAGGGTGTATCCGGCCGGCGGTTACGACACTGCGAACATCGCCGCAAAGATCCACCGCCCCCACAAGAACCGCTTCGGTCTCATCCTGCTGCAAAGATCGTACTCCGATTTCAAGGGCTTTCAGACCCGAGGCTGCTTCATTGGAAACGACGTAGCTGGGCCCGCCGAAACGAAATTCCCGGGCGATTCTGCTGGCAATGATGCCGCCAAGGGCGCCCAAGGTTCGCGTGGCGGTAAGCGGTGGACGCAATGCATCCTGCAACGACGCCAGCCATCGGGCTGTTTTTGTTCCGTCATCGAGATTCAAGGCGAGATCGCTGCTTTTTTTCCAATTTTCAACACGGTTGTGGAGGTTCCATCGGAGGTGGAAATCGGTGGCCTCGTAATCAAAGTCGATGCCGATGACGGCACCCATTCCGGGCCGGTCTTCTCTGAGGGGGAGCCCGGCATCTTTCATGGCATCGGCTGAAACTTTAAGCATCAATAGATGTTGGATAAGGATATCCGGAATTTCATTAGGGGGTATTCGAAAATCTCTGATGTTCAGAAGGAGTTCCGTCATGTACCCTCCCCATTGGGCCTGTCCATTCAGATGCCTTTCGGCGATAGGGTCGCACCCATTCCACCGGTGTTTCGGCCTTCTTTCAATAATCGATTCTCCCCGGAAGATCGTTTCCTGAAATTCTTTTAAAGATATCAATGGGCCGAAAACAGACGCCATGCCGATAATTGCCACAGGATGCTGCTGGATTGATGATTGATGATTGACCGTCGGCTCTGGACGATGGTCGGCATGCAATGGAGAATCCGATTGAATGGAGACGGCTGAATATTGAAAGTCATCAATTTTCAATCGACAATTTTTAATTTCAGGATCCCATTCTTCAAAAAGCACGTGACTGTTTATTCCGCCGAACCCAAATGCGCTGACCCCAGCGCGTCGAGGTGTATCGGTATCTCTTCGGGGCCATGGATCTGCATCGGTTTGAACCCGAAACGGACTGTTGAAAAGGGGGCTTTTTGCCGGGGCTCGATTGAAATTAAGTGATGGGGGCAACACCTTGTGTTTGATTGCGAGAAGGGTTTTGATCATGCTGGCGGCTCCGGCACCGGTCAGCAGATGGCCGATCATCGATTTGACCGATCCGATGGCGCACTGACCCGGAGACCCGTCGAATTTCTCCCAAAGATTTCTCAAACTCTGAAGTTCCACGGCGTCTCCCACCGGTGTTCCTGTGCCGTGACATTCAATAAGGTCAACGTCCTGGGGAGACCACCCGGCAGCGGCGTAGGCGCTGCGCATGGCGCGAACCTGGCCTTCGCTGTCCGGTGCCAGGAGGTTGCCGCGCATGTCATTGGAAAGCCCGATCCCTTTGATTAATCCATAGATTGTATCCTGGTCTCGTAAGGCATCATCCAGGCGTTTTAAGACGAACATGCCCGCACCTTCTCCCACCACGAGACCGTCCGCCCTTTCGTCAAACGGGGCGCAGCATCCGGTGGGGGACAATGCCTGAAGCTGGCTGAAACCCACCTGGGTGTAAAGGCATTCCGGTCTGGAGATTCCGCCGGCCAGCATGGCCTCGGCCCTAAAAGACCAGAGTTCGTCGCAGGCAAGTTTAACGGCATACAAGGATGACGCACAGGCAGCATCGAGGGTCAGGCTTCCACCGCCCAGACCGAGTCCTTCGGCCAGCAATGCACCGGGGAGACTGGTGACTCTGGCGGCCAAACATTCTTCCCGGGATAGGGGTTGTTGTCTTTTCGGGATAGATCTGTTGAAAAGTTTTTCCTCGAATGATGTTCCCAGTATCTTTCGGGTGATCGACGAAGAAGTGTCTGTGGGGAGGGCTATGGCTGCAAGAACAGTTCCGATGTTATTTTTATCTGTGGATGTGGTTATGCAGCTCGATAATGCTTCCCGACCGATGTGAAGCGCCATCTGATGCAGCGGATCGAGGGCGTTTAAAAGGTCTTTGTCAAGGTCGATTCCTTGGGGGTCGAATTTAAAATTGTTGATCAGGCAGGCCTGTTTTGAAAAGGCTTTGTCCGGCAAGGGATTCGGATGATACATGAAATCCGGTTCGGCAATCCATCGGCCTCGGGGCACTTCGCAGGTGGTATCGACCTTGTCAACGATGTTTTGCCAAAAAGTATTCAGATCAGAAGCCCCGGGAAATATTCCGGCCATTCCGACCACTGCGATGGGTGTTTTTTTTGCCATAATCAACTATTTACTGTTTTCTATTCACTGTTTACGGATGACCAATGACAAATGACAAATCACCAAAAATTAACGACCGAAAACCCCTGCAAAAGCGTATACGATGGCGGCTGCAAAGTCGAGGAGTTTGTCGAACCAGTCGCGCGTTTCAACATAAGCTGAAGGCTTGGGATCTGTGGGATGGGACGGTTTTTCTATAGATTTCTGTTTGTGACCGTCGGCAACATCTTCAGTTACGGTCATCGGCGCTTGTATTTCTCTTTCGATGAGGTTCGCAGGGTCAGATTTGTCCGCCGCTTCTATTTCGATTTTTATGCGGTCTTCAGCGCTTTCTTCAGAAAGATCGCGGCTGACCGATTTCAAATATACCGAATGCCACGCATCGAAACATTTTTTTTTGAAATTCGATCGGATCTCAGGCTTTAAGTTGTCAAGGTTCCACAGCATGCTTTTAAAATTATGGCAATTAGAAACAGATAGTTGAAAAATGTTGTCCCTAATTTCTTCGTACGTTGGCTGCAGGGCATCCGTGGATATTTTTTTTATGTTTTGATCATTGGCCGTTTCAGATACGATTCGTCGTAGATTTTCTAAACATATCTTTTCATCAAACATGTTGCCTAACGCTCCTTTGTATTAATTTTGTCATTCGGTTGACATCCAAACATTGTTGGAACATTGACCGGATATTTCTGCCTGTCCTACAATAGTTGGGGCAAAAAAACAATACGCTGTTACCGAGTGTCCAAGGCAAACGCATTTGAATCCCACTAGAGAGAACGCTCCACGGTGGCGTATATCTCTTTCCAACCGACTGGAACTTGTGCTTAAGCACCCATAAGCCCGAGCCGTGCCATAGATATAAAGAACATTTCGTGAAAAAAACTCCGGTGAATGTTTTAAATTATAATTTCATCCAGCTCGGTCTAACGGGTGCTAAAGCCCTTCAAACAGCCAGTCGGTTTCCAAGAGAAACACGCCGTCGCTTCGCTGTACCGAAATCAAATGCGTTAACCCTGACCGAGTGTCCATCCACAATTTTAAAATGGGCTCGCTCGATTTCCCCATGTATAAATTGACGCCGATTTTTTTTCGGATGCTTTGAGTGACAAGTGCCTAAAAAGACGCCATTTTTTTGCACGTTCGGAATTCAGACGCTGCAGTGGGAAAAATACGGCAGGGTGGGCAACCTGAAAAATCGAGGGCTATAGTCGGCGTATATCATTAAAAAAATTACGTTTTCCCGTAAGTATTTGACGGTTTCGTATTTTTCTGGTATTTGATTATATAGGATTTTTTTGAGTTTGCTGAAAACGGATGTTACATGGAATCTACTCAATGTGGAGAGGCTTTTAATCTCATTGGTAGAAGGGTTTCCTGCAACGTCAGATTGTTGGACGGCTTTTCCTAAATATCCCCTGATGAGGGCGCAACGTTAAGGAGGACAACATGGTTGTTAAAGTTTTGATTAAACGAGTGGTGCCGGAAGACACGGCAAAGAAAATGATACCCTTGTTCAGACAGATGCGGTTGCTCGCTTCGAACCAGTCGGGCTATATTTCAGGTGAAACATTAAAAAGTCTCGATAAACCGGATTCGTTTCTGGTCATAAGCACCTGGCATTCTCCCGAGTATTGGGAAAAATGGCTGTTGAATCAAGAGCGGCGGGAAATCCAGGATAAAATAGATGCTTTGCTTGGCGGGAGAACCGAATACGAAATGTTCCATTACGGATTTGGGGAGTAAATCAGGATTCTGCAATGATCGACGGCCTGTTTTTCCATAATCGCCCTAATTTAAAACACCCTTTATGATGACATCTCATTGATTCTGATTGTCCTAATATCTCATTACGTAACCAGAAAGATGGTACGTGTTCAGGGGGTGCGCTCTACCGCTTCACTCCGGCGTCTTCGTGTCTGGTCATTTCAATGACTTAGCAGCGGGGGCATTCCTGCCCCCTCCGCGTTCTTCCGCGAAAAGCATGCGGAAGTCGCGGTCTCCCCCACTGCTAAGTCATTGAAATGACGAAGCCACTCCGCCAATATCGTTACACGGAAAAGCGCACCCCCTGAACACGTACAAAAGATGCATACCCCAACGCAGTCAATTGAAAAGGAGGTCGATGCATGCGTCAAAAGATATTTAAAGCAATGGTCGTCAGAGAAGATAAGGACGATCGGTTTGTCCGGGACATTGAAGACAGACACCTTGATGACCTTCCGGAAGGCGATGTGCTGGTGAAAGTCGAGTACTCCTCCCTGAATTACAAAGACGTTCTTTCTGCCACAGGAAACAGAGGGGTCACAAAAAACTATCCCCACACGCCGGGAATCGATGCTGCAGGGAGGGTGGTTGAAAGTCTCAGCAAGGATTTTATAGCCGGAGACGAGGTGATCGTCACCAGTTATGATCTCGGAATGAACACATCCGGCGGTTTCGGGCAATATATACGGGTTCCCGCGGAATGGGTGGTCAAGAGGCCAGAAAACCTCTCCGCTCGAGAGAGCATGATTTTCGGTACAGCGGGCTTCACCGCAGCCCTTTCGGTTTTCAGGCTGGTGGACTACGGTATCACCCCGGACAGGGGACGCGTCGTAGTCTCCGGTGCAACAGGCGGTGTGGGAAGTATCGCCGTCTCCATACTTACGAAGGCCGGTTATGAGGTTACGGCGGTGAACGGTGTGGTGGACGAAAAAGATTTTCTGTTGGAAATAGGCGCCAAAGAGGTCATCAGCATTGAAGAGGCCATCGATTCCAGCGGCAGGCCGATGCTAAAAGGGCTTTGGGCCGGCGGCATCGATACGATCGGCGGCGAAATGCTGGCAACGACCATTAAATCGATGAAAGACGGCGGGGCCGTCACCTGCTGTGGAAACGTGGGGTCCCATGATCTGCCCCTGAACGTCTATCCCTTTATCTTGCGGGGCGTTACCCTGATGGGAATCGATTCCCAGAACTGCCCAATGCCCATGCGTCTGAAAGTCTGGCACAAAATTGCAGATGAATGGAAACTGGACCATTTGGAACTGTTGACCACCGAGGTTTCTCTGGAAGGATTGAACCAACGAATCGACCTCATCCTTCAAAGGAAGCACAAAGGAAGAACCATAGTAAAATTGCCGGATTGAAAGCGGTGAGGGTTTAGATAGTGCCTGAACGAAAACTGTCTTTTTTGCCCATATCTGCGTCAGACTCAAATTTTAATCCTCGAAATACTCAATGTATTCCTGTGGTTAAAATTTTCGTC
>JAFCZV010000550.1 GCA_019314155.1 Deltaproteobacteria bacterium | reverse complement strand
CTTTATATTAAAATATTCGTAATTATAGTAGGTTATGATTGTTCTGTCAAGTCGAACCTTTTTCTTTGTAAGTGTTCTACTCTGTTTCCCACCGCAGGACTTTGCAGGTCCATTTTCCCGTTTTTTGGTTTTTTTCTCTTTTCACCACTGTTTTTATTTTCACTTTCATCTCGTTTAACGTTGCAACAGATTCTATTCGAAAAAAATCACTGGAAGTTATGATAAAGCTTGAATCGATGTTAATATCGCCCATACCTGGAACTCTTTTATACCAGGTTGGGTTTGAAAGGTCGTGGATATATTCGGATTCGGATGTCTCTTGGCGGTAGTCGTAAATTGCCTGTGCAAGGTATTCACTCCCCAAAGGAAGAATTGCCGCAAGTGTCGGAAGATCAGCAGTGTTGATATTTATTTTTCCTTCATACGTAAAGGTATTGCCCCCGGTTTTGCTTATTCCAAAGACGGTAATATAGTCTGAGAGTCCCGACACCCCGCCAGCGCCTTTTAACAGCTCCCTTGTAATTCCTCTGATGAGTGCAAGTTCGCCAATATGGGCAATCTGACCATTTTTGCAGGTATACGGCGGGTCGAGATCCTGATAATAGTCTGACTCTGCGCCATTCAGCCCCGTGATGGCATCATCGTCCCCGGAATCTAGCCAGTCTTTGACCGAGTTTATGATGGTCAGCGGTTCTAAATCCTCAAACGATTCATCTTGAGACATTAAACCGCTTAAAAATTGCTCCCACATAATCCTTTGGGGTTCGTTAAAGCTGTGTCCATCAGGAAATTTAACAAGGCTGTTGATCTGAATTTTACCGAGTTCATCACCAATGGTTAAGGCGATCGTCCCTTTTTCAAAGGGAACATCTTTTAGAACTTCAGAGATTTTTTCAGATTCCGCCCAATCTTCCTGAAGCGAATCAGTGTCTGAATCATTTTTATCTTTTACCAGCATCGCTTTCCCTATTTCTATGCCGGATGAAGCCATGTTCAAAAGCGTAAAACGGTCTCTGGTTGCGGCCGCGGAAAAGACCGCCGTGCGCATCTTCCGGTTCATTTCCAGTGTCACTGAAATCAATATTGTAATAATTGACAGGGTAACGAGAAGGGCGATTCCACGGTTGTTTCCAGGAATTATCATTTTTTCTTCTCCCTGAAAACCGGAAGTGTTACCATGGTTTCAAACAACAGAGGCTGTGACTCTGAAGTCAATTCGAGTTTTATCCGGATTGCTCTGGGTGTGGAATATCCGAACTCCTCGGAATCGGAGTCCCACAGATCGTATTCAGTGCCACTTTCGTCATAATATTTTACTGTCAGAGATTTAACGTCTTTGCATAATACAGGATCACCGGCCTTTTCTTCAAACAAAGGATAAGGATGCAGGTTGTCTGAACGTTTCAACAGGTAACGGCCATCCTCTTCGATCTGAGCGTAATAGACGATTTCTGCAATTCCGTTTTGTGTTTTTCCGCCAAAGGCGATGTGGGACAGGGAAGCAAATCTGAGTTTTGGAAATTCACGCCCCTGAATATCAATAATATCCCCGGCAATCCGGTAAAGGTCATGTGAATCGGCAACATTCTCTGGCGAGTATTCCGGAGGTAATGATACATGGATCGATTCCAGATCGATCATCATTCGGCTAAGACAGTTTCTGGCCATTTCATAAGATGCAGTGCTCTGTTCGATGGTTTCGTTGCCTGAAAACAAGGCGTTGTAGGAAGCGAATATCGTTGTAATAACAATGGCAAAAATAAACATCGCAATCATAATTTCCAGGAGCGTAAAGCCGCGGGCCGGATGACGGGGATCGATATCGGATTTCAAGCGCCGTGTTTGCCGGTTTTGAATCCAATCCCGTAAGAATTTGTAGGTTCTTACACTGTACGTGAATTCATCGTTGTTCAAAGTTACGAGGATATCGATTTTTTTCAGATTTTCAGCAACACCGCCAAGTGTTTCTGATTCAACATTATCCACGGCAACTCGCCAGCTGTAACCTGGGAATTCATCTCCGAAATAGCCTGAATCGTCTGCCATATCCTTCTGACTTTCCGATTCAATTTCAGCCATCTTTTTTTGGGCCAGCATGGGAGCTGTTGCATAAAACCTTGCAGAATAGTTCATGGAGAGGGTCTGAGCATGCATTCTATATACCGTAACGAGAACTATCGCAATGATGGATATGGCGACCATGATTTCAAGCAACGTAAAACCCGCTTTAGATTGCGGGTTTCGAGTTTCGGGCTGGTAGTTATTAAAAAAAACCATCATGAATCTTCAAACCCAACATATTTATTGTATAAATGGACCCGCGGCAGAAAAGGTTCTATGAGAAAGGACAGCCGTTGGACATCGTCATAGACCATATGAATAATCGCTTTATCAGAGTACCCTTTTTCATAAAAATAAATATCCGCCCGGCCCGCAGATATTATGTGTTCATCGGGGAATTCAACATCCTCAAATTTTATGTCGTCCGGGAGTTTGAAGCCATCCATTTCCGCAGCTTGAAGCTCTTCGTCCGACATGCCTTCATGGGTTATCCACAATTTTTCGGAATCGATCCCGACGTGCAGAACATATCTTTTTTGCTCCCGGAACGCATTTTCTTTTAACGCCGGAACCTTATATATAATCCAGCGCGAAACCTTTTTGGAGCTGTCTGTAAAAATATCACTCTGAAACTTAGGGATTGCCAAAAAAAGCATGATGCTGATCAGGGCGATAACAACAATGAGTTCGATAAGCGTGAAGCCTTTGATTCGTTCAGAGCCAAGCATAATGGTTTATTAAAGTAAAGAATCCGGGTCCAGAGGACCCGGCTTTGGTTTCACCCCTTAGGGGTGTGATTAACATGTCATTGCACGTGGCTGGAAGGCTGGAATATTGGAATACTGGAATATTGGGTCGAAAATCGGAACGTTGCCCAATTTGGAAATATCAAAATGCCCATATATCTTATGAAGTTGGTGGCTGTCCGCAACCCATCATTCCATTATTCCATTATTCCCGTCGAATAATTTACTGGCATAGCCAATTTTTCTGCCCTGGCCCCGAGAAGCAGGTTTTTCAAGATTGAATCAATGTGGGTATAACACGGGGACAGGGAAGGCCCTGTTATGACTATTCAATCTCCCAGCTGTTAATATCTTTGTTTTTTTCTTCACCCCCCGAAACTCCGTCTGCGCCATATGAAATAATGTCATATTCACCGTGAACTCCGGGCGAAAGATAGACAAACTCATTTCCCCATGGATCTTTCGGAACCTTGCCTTTTTCGAGATATCCGCCTTTACGCCAGTTCTTCGACAGAGTCCCGGTCTCAGGCTGCTCGACAAGTGCCTGCAAACCCTGCTCGGTATCCGGATACATGCCGTTATCGAGTTTATACAATTTGATCGCCGTTTCGAGGCTCTCGATCTGCAAATTGGCTTTGAGGCGTTTTGCCTCTTCAGGCCGTCCCATGATCCTGGGTATAATAAGCCCGGCAAGAATCCCGAGTATGACGATGACAACCATCAGTTCAATCAGTGTAAATCCGCGGCAGTCTGAATTTCTTAAAGAAAATTTGCTGTTCATTCTTTCTCCATCCATCAATGTTATTTTGTAACTACTCAGGCATTTAGGTTGAAGACCGAAGGCTGAAGTGATCTAACAGTCTTCAGTCTACTCACCTACAAGATAATCTGCCTGACTGTCACGTGCGCAACCTTCAACGATGTTAGAAGGAACCGAAACCGCTGCTCGCCGCACTTGAGAAGTTAGACCATACAACTCTTCTCTCGGAAACCCTGAGGTCACCCGATAAACCAATACTGCTACCTCGTCAGCCAGCTCAAATGCCCTAAGTTTTGTGTGATCGCGCAT
>JAFCZV010000549.1:2053-3222 GCA_019314155.1 Deltaproteobacteria bacterium | reverse complement strand
AAAAGTCGAATTGGAGAGGTGCTTGACACAACTGCAGGTCGCATTCCGGTGGGCGGATCGCTGCGAAGCACAGATAAGAAATCTCGAATCATCCTAGTCGGCGACGCGGCAGGACACACTCACCCCATCACTGGTGGCGGCATTCCCCAGGCCGTAATATGTGGTGCCATGGCAGGAAGGGCAGCAGCAGCCTGGGTCAGGGGAAATCAACAGGCCTTTGAGGATTATGACCGTGAATGGAGAAGTGCATTTGGCCCCATGATGGATAAGGCAGCGAAAAGGCGAAAAGAGCTGGAAACCGGTTGGAACAGAGAAAATTTCGCGAAACTGGTGCGTAGGTGCTGGGTAACATGCAGGGAATATTACCATGATTCCTAACAAATCTTACGCTTGGAAGCAGGTAATATCCTGGGATTTTAAGGAACTTCTCCAAACGGCCCGAAAAATTTCCTGGGAAATACACGGGAAACGCCTTCAGTGCTTTATCCCCGGCCAAATGGTTTTTTTGGGGAAGCGTGGAAAATATCCTGCCATTTCTTTAACAGGCACATTTTGTGCCCTTGATTGCGATCACTGCTATCGAAGGATTTTGGAGGGTATGATTCCGGCCGAGAAGCCTCAAAGCTTACAGGAAATCTGTCGGCGACTGGATGAAGAAGGTAATATCGGCGTACTCCTCAGCGGGGGATCAGATAAAAAAGGCGCCCTTCCCTGGCATAGATTTTTGAAGTCTATCCGATGGGTCAAACGAAATACTCGTCTTAAAATATCCATCCACACAGGAATTATTGACCCAGCCACTGCTCTGGATCTTAAAGATGCTGGCGTGGATGAAGTGCTGATAGATGTGGTTGGATCTCAAGAAACCATGCATCGTGTATACCATTTGCCAGGAGGCTTCACGGCTATGGAATCTTCCATAAATGCTCTGGCAGCAACCGAACTTCCACTCATCCCACATATTGTAGTGGGTCTTCATTATGGGCAAATCAAGGGGGAAATGTATGCTTTGGAAATGGTAGCTAAACATCCTATTTCCACACTGGTCATCGTAGTCCTTCAACCAATGAGGCAAACGCCTATGGAAGGTGTTCGGCCGCCAGAGCCTGAGATTGTCGCCCGATTTGTTGCTGCTGCTCGGTTGAGGATACCTGATGTGCCCATTGCCC
>JAFCZV010000549.1:0-2024 GCA_019314155.1 Deltaproteobacteria bacterium | reverse complement strand
GACCTCCGGGTCGGCATCGTGAGGAAACCGACCTTCTGACCCTGGCGGCAGGCGTAAATCGTATCGCAATGCCTTCCGAAGCGGCTTTGAAGCGAGCCCGGGAGATGGGTCTAGAAATGGAGTTTCACATGACATGTTGCTCTAGCCCGCAAGAAATTCAGGCGCAGCCCGAATTTTGAACCTTCTTTTTTCAAATGACTGTAACAAATGGTTGTAAACCAGGTATAGAAGCTGACGAGTCAATCGGTTACAGGGAATCTTCGATTTTAGCCAGAGATAGTCGATTTTCGTCTATGCCTAGGCTGTCTCGATCAAGATCCATGGCCAGCCCCAGAAGTTGGGGGTAAAGGATGGAAGGAAGATCGTAGGCGCGGTTTCGATCCATGGCAATCTTGGCTTGAATAGTATCAAACTGCACCTGACAGAAGGGGCATGCGGTACAAAGACAATCGGTGTTCCAGTTTTTGGCATTGGTCAGCTTGGTTTCACATAGATCCAGAGAAAGCTTTTCATTCACTCCAAGCTGCGGCCCACCACAACAATCCAGTTTAGTTGCCCATCGAATACTCTTGGCGCCTGTAATCTCAACCAATTCATCAAAGATAGGCTGTGCGGAAGGGGTTTGGAATTTAGTGACCTTGCTGGGCCTCAAGGTATGGCAGCCGGCATGGACGGCAATCCGGAGGCCATTGTAAGACCTAACAATTCGTTTCCGAATGGTCTCTATACCCACGTCCTCGTGGAGCACTTTGAGGAAATGCTTCACCTGGATATTGCCGTTATAAGCAACTCCAAAAGGCGCTAAGCGTTCATTTATGGCATCTCGCAATTGTGGGTCTTTGCTGAGGTTGTGGTTGACATCGTTGAGGGTGCTGAAGCAACCGCTGCATAAGCACATGATGTCCAGGCCTTCTGCTTCAGCCAGGGCAAGGTTGCGGGTTGCCACAGTTAGAAACATATCAAAGGAGATGGATCGTAGTGGTACAGGCCCGCAGCAACTGAACAGATCAATGTCCACCAGATCTATCCCCAGTTCGCGCAGAACCAGGCGGGTCGAGGCCTCATAGTGATTCACCCGTGCAGGGATGGAGCATCCCAGAAAAATAGCATATGAATTCATCTTTTCACAATTTCGGTTTTGGGTTAATAATTTCAGATAAGTGCATCTGCGTTAATAATTTTTTAAGAATATCATCACCGGAGCCATTCAGCTCCGGGAGTTCCAGTTCCTCCCTCTCCCACTCCATGATCTCCGCCGTACGGCCATTGTCTAAAAGGGCGTTGGCAAAGATTCGGATGCCGCGAGGGATTAGATTTTTGCGTTCTTTTATAGCGATATTCTTGAGTTGATAAATAACATCGCATACTTCTATTCCCTGGGGACAGCCCTCGGTACAATTGTAACACTCCGTACAGGCCCAAAGCATCCGCGCTTCCAGAACCAGGTCCTTTAGCCCCATGCGCACAGCATGCATCAGCTGGTGGGGCAAAAGGTCTAGCTCTTCCCTGGGCCGCGGCTTAAAGTTTAGCACTACCGGACACCCATTGGTACAGGTGGTACACTGAAAGCATAAGGCAGAGGTTCTTGCCTGGATAGAAGAAAACATCTCCTTGATGAACTTTATATCCATAACGCTGTTCATATCCAGAGGTTTCAAGGATTCCATAAGTTGTCTCCTTATTGTGCCTATAGCAAAAGGGTTATTTTCCTTTATAATAGACTTTTTAACCTGTAAAAAATACTACATTGTGATACATGCTGTCAAGAAAAAAAACCTGCTGCCACCTTCTCAAAAAATCTTGACAGAAAATGCCACATTGTATTATGCACTATAGCCACAATATGGTATAATAAAAAGGACTTCTTCTGGTATATGAATAAATCTAACCTCGATTTCCTGTCCACAGGAATGAAAATCTTTTGTGAAGGAGAGATCCAACAAAACCGGGAAGAAAAGATGAAAATTTGCCGTTTTTGCGAAATCTTCAAACCCTTATATAAATTCTGAGCAACGCTGCAATTT
>JAFCZV010000548.1 GCA_019314155.1 Deltaproteobacteria bacterium | reverse complement strand
ACCCAGCGGATGGGAGAGCGGCCCATCCAGGATCTGTTGGACGGCCTTGTTCAGATGGGGGTGGACGCACGGTCGGTAAAAGCCAATGGATGCCCTCCCGTTGAAGTCAAAGGGGGTAGAATCTTGGGCGGCGGTGTTGCGCTGAAGTGCGGCGTCAGCAGTCAGTTTCTTTCTGCCCTGCTTCTGATAGCGCCTTACACAACACAAGGGGTTGAAATAAATGTCATCGAAGGGCCTGTATCGAGACCCTATGTGGATATGACTGTGGATGTCATGGAAGAACTCGGCGTTGAGGTCCAACGTGATGGTTATGAATATTTCAGTGTCGCCGGGGGACAGATCTACAGGGCAGGGTCATATGAAGTGGAACCGGACTGCTCACAGGCCGGATATTTCTGGGCGGCTGCCGCAATATCCGAGTCGGATATCAAAGTAAAGGGAATCACCACAAAATCGCGGCAAGGTGATGTCCGTTTTACCGAACTTCTTGAAAAAATGGGGTGTAACATCGAGCATGGGGCGGACGGCATCACCGTCTCCGGCAGACCCCTTTCGGCGATTACGGCGGATATGTCCGATATGCCGGATATGGTTCCCACGCTTGCCGTGGTCGCAGCCTTTGCAAAGGGAACTACGGTTATCAAAAATGTGGGGCACCTGAAAGCCAAAGAGAGCGATCGTTTGGGTTCTGTTGTAAAAGAGCTTTCCAAAATCGGCATTGACGCAAGCTGCAGCGAAACCGGCATGGAAATCGAAGGGGGTCACCCCCATGGTTCTGAAATCGATACGTACGGGGATCATCGAATGGCCATGAGTTTTGCACTTGCCGGCCTAAAAATTCCCGGTATTGTTATCCGGGATGAAAGGTGCGTTGAAAAATCGTTTCCGGATTTCTGGAATGTATTTGAAAGCCTGTATCGCAGGTGAACAAAAGTACGTGTTCAGTGGGTGCACTCCCCCGCTTCACTCCGGTGTCTACGTGTCTGGTTATTTCAATGACTTAGCAGCGGGGGCATTCCTGCCCCCTCCGCGTTCTCCCGCGAAAAGCATGCGGGAGCCGCGGTCTCCCCCACCGCTAAGTCATTGAAATAACGAAGCCACTCCGCCAATATCGTTACACGGGGAAGCGCACCCACTGAACACATACGAACAAAATTATAGATATAATGTTGCTGTACAGACAAGGCCTGGGTGGATGATCTTGTGCAAGAAGCTTTGGATGTTCCCTATACGAATCTACTGGATCTGCTTTAGTACACGGCCGTTTCCCGACCTGAAAACAGCAACGGTCAGGTAGACTGAAAGTGCGAGAAAAGCTGAATCCCATAAAATAGTTTCGATGTTAATGGAACTTCCCGAAGACGTGGAAAAACACCCGCAATTTATATCGAGGCCCCGTGCCAGATTTAATATTAATGCCCCCATATACGATACCAGCAGGATATTGCTCAGCATAACAGTACCCGGCATCCAGAACCCGACCCACAAAAAGATTCCCATTATAAGCTCGAGCATGGGCAGGACAAGGGCCGTTAAATTTATGAGACCATCCGGTAAGATCTGATAGCTATAGATGATTTTGGAAAATGCTGCCGGGTGCAAGATCTTGTCATAGCTGGCATATATAAATACCCCTCCCAAAATCCACCGTGCAACATAGTATAGAAAGCGGGAAAGATTATTTCTTTTTTTATCCATTTTTGCGCGAACCTTAGGGGTGCCCATTAAAAATGTTCAACTGTCGTTAACCTTGTCCGGCAGTCGAACTGCCGGATTCTATGGGAAGACCTGCTTCTTTCCATAGGGTCCAGCCGTTTATCAGTATCCTGACATTACTAAAGCCCATATCGAGCAGAAAGATTGCAAGGTCGTGGCTCAATTCGCAGGTTTCTCCGTCACAATAGGTAATGATCGGTGTATCCGGAGAAATATCCTCTGTCACCCGCATAAAGTTCCGGTCGACCTCATTCCAGGGGAGACCAAGTGCCCCTTTGATGTGCCCTTTTTCATAATCGTCTTGAGGACGTG
>JAFCZV010000547.1 GCA_019314155.1 Deltaproteobacteria bacterium | reverse complement strand
GCGATCACACAAAACTTAGGGCATTTGAGCTGGCTGACGAGGTAGCAGTATTGGTTTATCGGGTGACCGCAGGGTTTCCGAGAGAAGAGTTGTATGGTCTAACTTCTCAAATGCAGCGAGCAGCGGTTTCGGTTCCTTCTAACATCGTTGAAGGTTGCGCACGTGACAGTCAGGCAGATTATTTTGTAGGTGAGTAGACTGAAGACTGTTAGATCACTTCAGCCTTCAGTCTTCAACCTAAACACCTGAGTAGTTACGTTTATTCATTCTATGTATGCAATAGCCCACTTGTTTCTTACTCCCGCAATACGGGACAGGCAAGGCCCATCGGAGATCCCGCTTCGCGGGGGAGGACCAGATTGTTCAAGACTAAAAAAAGGAGCATCTATGAAACTAGAGATTAAAATTCCGAGCGTGGGGGAATCGGTTCAGGAAGCAGTTCTAGTGGAATGGTATAAAAAGGACGGGGACAACGTTCAAAAGGATGAGCCCCTCTTTGTGGTGGAAACCGACAAGGTAACCCTCGAGATCGTAGCTGAAGGATCAGGGGTATTAAAAATTCTCATATCAGAAGGTCAGACAGTGGATATCGGTGCGGTGGTCGGAACCATCGACACCGAAGCGGCACCCGCTCCCCCTCCGGAACCGCCCAAAGAAGATAAAATACCGCCGGAACCGCCTGTGGAGCCGGAAGAACCGGCTGTGCCTGTGCCTGAAGAAGCATATATGGAACCGGAACCGGCGCATGTCCGGCAAATCCTGTCGCCCTCCGTCCGACGGCTGGTCGCCGAAAGAAATATCGATGTTACCGCCATTGCCGGAACCGGACCCGGAAACCGGGTGACCAAAGGCGATGTCCTCCTGTATCTTGAACAGACCCCGCAAGGTGCTCCCAGGATGAAGGATGTTGCCGTTTCTGGGCGTGAAATACCCGTCAAACCGGCTCCGTCCCTGGCAGAAGACGTTACCCGTAAGCCCATGAGCCCCATTCGGCAACGGATTGCATCCCGACTTTTGGAAGCCAAACAGAAAACCGCCATGCTGACAACGTTCAACGAAATCGATATGAGTCGAACCATGGCCATGCGGGCACTGTTCAAGGAACCCTTTAAAGAAAAGTACGGGGTTTCCCTGGGATTTATGTCTTTCTTTATCAAAGCCGGCATTGAAGCTCTAAAAGAATTTCCTGAGATTAACGCATTTGTCGAAGGGAATGAGATTGTTTTTCACAATTACCACCATATCGGCATTGCCATCGGTACGGGCCGGGGGCTGGTGGTACCGGTTATCCGCAATGCCGGCGTTTTGAGTTCCGCCGAACTGGAACAGGCCATTGTCGACTATGTCGACAAAATTAAAAACAATCGTCTGGAACTGGCCGACCTTGAGGGCGGCACATTTACCATTACCAACGGTGGTGTATTTGGATCTCTGCTCAGCACCCCCATATTGAATACGCCCCAAAGCGGCATTTTGGGAATGCACAAAATTGAAAAGCGGCCCGTGGTTGTCGATGACGAAATCCAAATCCGGCCCATGATGTATGTGGCGTTAAGCTACGATCACCGCATCGTGGATGGTAGAGAAGCAGTCAGATTTCTGGTAAAGATCAAAGAATGTATTGAAAATCCGGAATTAATCATGATGGAGATATAAAATGGCGAAAAAAGAGATCTACGACCTTATCATTATCGGAAGCGGTCCGGGAGGATATGTCGCAGCGGTTCGCGCAGCCCAGCTGGGACTGAAAACTGCCTGCGTCGAAAAGGACGCTCGTTTGGGCGGCGTTTGTCTGAATGTAGGCTGCATTCCCAGTAAGGCCCTCCTCGATTCCAGTGAATACTATCACCTGGCAAAAGATCACTTTGCCGAGCACGGCATTAAAACCGGCCGGCTGAGCATTGATCTCCCCGCCATGATGGCCCGCAAAGATCGGGTGGTTGAGGAACTCACCGGCAATATCCGTAAGCTTCTGGAAGGGAATACCATCAAAATTATCCACGGAACCGCCCGCCTTGCCGGAGAGGACCGT
>JAFCZV010000546.1 GCA_019314155.1 Deltaproteobacteria bacterium | reverse complement strand
GCCACCTTCTGTCTCGTGATTTGCGCATTCCAATGGAGATAGGTTATCTGGCAATACCTGTAGGAGGAGTTTTGGTCTGCCTTCGTTTCATCGAGCGCCTGGTCTATGTATTAAAAGGGGAGTCGTTTAAAATAGACCGTATGCACGAATTATCCGAAGAGGAAAAGGAAAAGCTCGTTCACACCCCGGATGGTTAACCAAGTGCTGATATTTTTAACATGACAGCAACATAATCCTACTAGGAGAAACCTGATGGAGAGCGTAGGTATTACTCTTTTTGTTGTCTTTTTTGTATATCTGGTCCTGGGGATGCCCCTGGCCATTTGCCTGGGCCTTTCCGTAATCACCACATTCTGGTATCATGACGCCCTTCCCCTGATGGCTGTAGCCCAAAAGTTATACAACGGGCTGGAACATTTTGCGCTGATGGCGATTCCTTTTTTTATTCTGGCCAGCAATATCATGTCCAAGGGAGGCGTTTCAAAACGCCTCATAGACGTGTGTAATGCCTTTGTGGGGCATTATAGCGGCGGGCTGGCTGTGGCCTCTATTGTTTCCTGCATGTTTTTTGCTGCGATTTCCGGGTCCAGCCCCTCGACTGTGGTTGCCATCGGCACTATCATGATCCCGGCCATGATTGCCTCAGGTTACGGCGAGAAATACAGTGTGGGTCTGCTGGGTTCTGCCGGTTCCCTGGGCATTCTTATTCCTCCCAGTATCCCCATGATCGTTTATGGTGTTGCCACCGAACAATCTGTGGGCAAGCTTTTCATGGCCGGTGTAGGTCCTGGTTTGTTCATGGGCAGTCTTTTTATCATCACAGCAGTTATTTACGCCCGGTTCAAAGGGTTTAAAGGCGGGACGGCCGTACCCTGGAAAGATCGACTTGTTTTGCTCTGGAAAGCGTTGCCCGGTCTTTTTATGCCTTTTCTGATTCTTGGCGGAATCTACGGGGGGGTTTTTACCCCCACGGAGGCTGCTGCCGTGGCAGTTTTTTATTCTCTTTTTGTGGGACTTTTCGTATACAAAGATCTTAAGATCCGGGATATTCCCCAGGTATTCGTTCGAAGCGCTGTAATGAGCGCTATGATACTTTTCATTATTACAAATGCTATGCTTTTTGCCTTCATTCTCACCACCGAAGGGATTCCTGCGGCTATTGCCGCGTTTATTATTAAACATGCCGTAACACCCTGGGTTTTCCTTCTTTTTGTCAATGTACTTCTATATTTTGTTGGAGACTTCATGGAGCCGAGCGCGGCCATCCTGATCCTGGCGCCGCTATTTCTGCCTATTGTGTTGAAGCTGAATATAGACCCTATTCATTTCGGGATCATCATGACCGTGAACATGGAGATCGGAATGATCACACCGCCCGTGGGCCTCAATCTTTTTGTGGCCAGTGGAATCTCAGGCCTGTCTCTGTGGGATGTTTTCAAAGGGGCGGCACCTTTCATGATTATCATGCTGTTCGCTCTCTTTATTATTACCTATATTCCGATTATATCGCTCTGGTTTCCCAAACTGCTGTATGGAGTCCTTTTCTAAGATTCAAAAAGAGGCCGGAGGAACTTTCTCTTCCGGCCTGCCCCGAATTTCTTATAAGCAAAGGTAAAAGGCATTTATAAGAGAGGACCCATTATGAAAAGAATGACAGTCGGCTTTTTTGTAACACTTGTTTTTATACTATTGACTGTCTATATCCCCATTGCAATGTCTGGTGATCCGGTCAATTTGCGAAGTCAAGCGAAGCAGCTTTCAGATAAAGATGTAAAGTCGATGCTGACAAAATACAATTGATGACATGGGCAGAAGCAAAGGAGTATGTAAATAAGCTCAACAGCGACCGGTTTGCCGGATACTCGGTCTGGCGGCTTCCAACCATTGAAGAGCTTGCTTCCTTGTTAAAATCCAAAAAAGCCAATGACAACTTGCATATCGATCCTATTTTTTCCGGAAAACAGAAATTTTGCTGGAGTGCCGATACCTTCGCTCCGGACATCGCCTGGTATGTGAGTTTCAAAGCAGGCATGATCCGACACATCTATCATTTCTTCTATCACGTAAGGGCGGTTCGTACGATCAAGTAGCAAATGTATTGATATATGCTACATAAGGAATATGGCACTTCTTGAGATAAAAAATCTTACCAAAGCTTTTGGCGGACTCCTGGCGGTCAATGACGTCTCCTTTAACGTGAAAGAAGGGGAGATTGTCGGCCTCATCGGTCCCAACGGCAGTGGAAAAACCACGACATTCAACTGCATCAATCAATTTTTCCCCGTTACATCCGGAGACATCCTGTTTAAAGGAAAAAGCATCATCGGGTTGAAAACCCATCAAATTTGTCATCTGGGTATTGGGCGGACGTTTCAGGTTGTCAAACCCCTGGCCAAAATGACGGTTTTGGAGAATGTTACTGCATCCGCCTTTTGCCGCG
>JAFCZV010000545.1 GCA_019314155.1 Deltaproteobacteria bacterium | reverse complement strand
ATTCTTCTATTTTAATGTTAAGGTCAAGATATTTCATCAAAATGGTGTAGGGTATTCCATCGGTAAAATATGAAACAGTCGCTTAAGATTGAAGCGTGTCGGGCAATTGCCGGATTTTTTTAATCAGCACTTCCACACTGCGGTCCAAACGATAATTTTCGGGGTTCAGCCGTATCATAGAAACGTAGTACTCAACAAGATACGGAAAAGGTTGTAACTCAATCCGGATAAATAAATTTTTCCCACGTCATAAATCCCTTCGGCTTTTCTGTTGGCAATGGTTCGATCTGCTTCACTCATTGTTGAACGCATCATTTCCAAATTTTCCAGATTCAGGTTGGACGATATGTAAAATTGATAATTTCAATACTTGGGCAGGAAATGATTGACCATGTCGATGCCATGAAGAGATTAAGCCTGCGCTATAGTCTTATGGGCGAAAAAGTTAATCCCCAAATAATCGGATATCGCTCACAAAAGACTTTTTACAACGTCATCAGCTTTAACAGCTTGATTTTTTATATTTCCAAGTTTAAGGTTTTACGGTACAATGGACAAACGCTCTTCGTTAGGCGGCAGATGAATCCTATAATATTTATTTATCGGTGAAAAAATGGCAAAAATATTCAATGGTAAAAAGGCGACAAAATTGGGTACTGAAAAGAACCCCGCAGTTGTTCGTGTACAAACAGAAGAAAGAATGAAAGAAGTCGCATCAATTTTTGAAGAAAACGGGTGGGGATATACAATCGGATTGGAACCGGATAAACCGGAAGATATTACCGATTTAGAAAGATTATTGAATCCGCCAAAACCTCGGATCGCCGAAAAGAAAGTTGGGCGTAATGATCCCTGCCCGTGCGGAAGCGGGATTAAGTATAAAAAATGCTGTGGTAAATAAGGCTGTTTTGTACGTATTCAGGGGGTGCGGTCCCCCGCTTTACTCTGACGGCTGGAAGCCAAGGTGCTTTTGTGATTTTTTAATAAAATTGCTATGTAAAACAGGCATCACGGAATCCCAAAAATACTCGTAAAAAAAATCGCGATACCCTCTGATATTTTCAACGATATTTTTACTGCTTGTATGCTCCGGTGTGTCACTGACAAATTTAAACATAAAGCACTTTGTCCGGAACTTCCTGCACGCCTGAACCACTGAGGCCCCTTCCATATCGATCAGGTCGGCATTTTTGGAGATTTCTTTTCGTTCGTCTGGAGTAAGAATCGCTCTGTCGCTGGTGGCAAGTTTTGCGGTCCGGAACCCATCTAGGGTATCCGGTTTATAAATACGGGGTTTTCCCGATTTCAGTTCAGGTCTGTCGTATTCGATAATTTCATCGATATGAAATATTTCACCCAGAGAATGGCCAACGCTTGTTGCTCCCGCCGCACCCAAATTGCAGATGCACAAAGGCGTATACTTTTGACAGCAGTAGGCGGTTGCCATGGCTGCATTGGCTTTACCGATGCCCGAAATGATCAAGAGAACATTATCATTTTGAAATAGCCGAAACGGTGTTTTCCGGGTTTGCTTCAAATACATTCCCTGAACAAACGGTTTTGCTTCGAGCAGGGTGGCCATGACCATTGCAGTTACAATATTTTTTTCCACCGTGCCATCTCCTCAAGGGCTTGTATCGCTTTTTCACCGGTTTCTCCAAGTGATACGGTAAAATTATTGACATACAGGTCGATATGTCCGTCAATGACGCGATCATCGATTTCCTGGGCATGCAATTTTACGAATTCCCTGGACGCATTTCTGTTTTCCATAGCATATTGCAACGAATTCCGAAGTACAGATTCAATATCTTTTTTCAGGTCGATAGCTGGAGGATCTTTTCTGACAGCGATACATCCCAAAGGGATCGGAAGACCTGTTTCACTTTCCCACCATTTGCCAAGATCGATGATCTCGACACAGTCATATTCCGGGTAGATGAACCGGCCCTCGTGAATGATCAGCCCGGCATCGTATTTTCCGATTTGTACCTTTTCAAGGATGTTGTCAAACCGGGTTATCTCGACGTTGCGGATTTCGGGACGCCACAGTTTTAATAGAAGATACGCTGTTGTATATTCACCGGGTACGGCGATTTTTGCTTCGGACAAAGATAGATCAGCCGATCTTCCCACAAGAAGCGGTCCGCATCCATACCCCAGAGCCGATCCTGCATCAAGGATTTCGTAGTGTTGTCTTAGTTTAAGATAGGCATAGAAGGAAAGCTTTGAAACATGAAATGTTTTAGAAAAAGCTTTTTTATTGAGGTCCTCCACGTCGTGCATATGGGGAATAAAACGCAAATTTCCCGTATCGATACTGTCATGAAGCATTGCATGAAATATAAAGGTATCATTGGGGCATGTTGAAAAAGCAAT
>JAFCZV010000544.1:1200-3238 GCA_019314155.1 Deltaproteobacteria bacterium | reverse complement strand
ACAGAACGCGTTTTTCCGGCGCTAATTTTAATAGTTTTTCCTTGAACCTTTACCGGCAGAGGGGCTTTAAGCCTGCCGGTTACGGTCAGTTGTAATTTGTCTTGAGTTAATTTTGCATCATACCAGATATTTTTGTGGCAAACTTTCAAGGACATCTCTTTCCAGTGATGGGGAAGATGCGGGTTGATTTCCGGAATCTTATGTGAAAAATCAATACCTGCAAAGTATCGCGTAATAACATCCAGGGTGCCGGCCATTACACCGCAGTGAATACCTTCCGGTGTCGTTCCCCCCTGGGTGTCATATATGTCGGATCTCATAGCTTCCATAAACCATTCCCATGCCGTCTTTTCTTCCGCCATATAGCTGGAAATCACTGCATGGACCACCTTGCTCAATGTCGATCCATGACTGGTGCGCTGTTCATAGTATTCGTAGTTTTTCTTTAACAGTTCAATTGGATCTTCAACCCGATGGCCCAATTGTTTAAGGATGCGCGCCACAGCCTCCGGCGACAATACATAAAAAGCCATCATTGTGTCGGCTTGTTTCGCAACCTTATATGCATCCGGTGAATCTCCTTCCGCCTTCAGGATACGGTCCATTCGGTGAATACTGTCATATTTTTCCCGGTAATGTTGCCAGTTAAGTTCTTTTAAATCAAAGTACCCATCAAACTGGCTGATAATGTCGTCATCAGATATGATCACATTCATTTTCTTGCAGATATCTTTCCATTTTTCGGTTTCTTCAACTTTAAACCCGATATTTTCGCTAATTCGATTAAACGTTCCGGCGGAAAGGTTCTTTATAACTTCCATGGCTTTTTCCAAAAGCCATACAACCATGATGTTCGTATAGGCGTTGTCTTTTACCCCATGATCATCTGAACCGGGCAGTTTTTCATGGAACTCGTCGGGTCCCATTACCCCTTTAATGGAATATCTCCTGGTATTTTTGTCGATATGTGCGACACTTGCCCAGAACCGGGCAATGTCTATCATCATTTCAGCACCGTATTCATTTATGAATGTATTGTCATTCGTATCATTCGCATATCTCCAGACATTGTAAAACACCGCGATGGAAACGTGACGTTGAAGACGGCTCAAATCTGATCCCCATGTGTCGTTTTTTGGATTGTAGTGTACAATCTGGGTTTCTTCCTCTCCGCCATCGGCGGTCTGCCATGGATACATGGCCCCTTGGTAGCCGTTTTCTCTGGCATACATACGGGCGCCGTCCAATCGCCTGTAACGATACATGAGCAGCGCTTTTGAGATCTCCGGAAATCGGAGGTTGTAAAACGGCAGAATATAGAGTTCATCCCAAAACACATGGCCGCGGTAAGCTTCTCCATGAAGCCCCCGAGCCGTTATTCCAGCATCGATGGTTTTGTTATTGGGCGATGCGGCCACAAGAAGATGATAGATATGAAGTCTCGTCACTTTTTGCATGAATCGGTCGCCATGGATTCGAATGTCTGCTTTTTTCCAGAGATTGCTCCAGGCGCGAGCATTTGGCCCAAGCACATCTTTGAAGGATTTGATGCCTGCCAGTGCCCGGGAGCCGGCTTTACGGGGATGGGCAACACCTTCATCCAACGATGTGAATAGACTGACAAGTTTTTCAAGCGAATACGTTATATTCTCCTTGGCATCAAGGGTTATGATTTCGGCAATGTAGCCCTTTTTCTGAAACACTGTTTTTTCAGGGCGAATGGATTTGTCCTGTTGATATATTTTCGTTTTGGCGTTCATGACAATTTGATATTTGGACTGACGGGTTTGAACATGCAGATAGATGCCGTTTCTGGTTTTGCCCTGAGACACAGGTGCCAAGTGTTTTGAATTGAGCTGACGGTACCTGGGAACATTGTCGTTAATGACCGTACCGTCGATGGCGGATCGAATGCGAATCGTATCTGTGTAATTGATGGGAGTCATATCAAATTTAATGGCGCACATATGGGGATCGGCCATGGATGCAACCCGGCGGCTTTGAATCCTGGTAATTCTTCCCACACCATCTTTGCACA
>JAFCZV010000544.1:0-1164 GCA_019314155.1 Deltaproteobacteria bacterium | reverse complement strand
TTCATATTCAACTTTTGTTGATAGCTAAGAATATTCATTTTCAAAGGGCTAAGATAATCCGATTCGCCGATGGCAAATTCGATGAGCGTCCAATTGGGACAATTCACAAAATCATTGTTATAGATACGTTTGCCGCCCACCATGGTACTCGGTTTGTTATACACACCGGCCATATATGTACCCGGATAATGAACGTCTGAGGCATGTTCTCCTTCATAACTTCCCCGGGTTCCAAGATACCCGTTTCCAACTGCGGTCAGGGTTTCTCGAAGCTTTTCATCTTCCGGATCAAAGGCATCATAGGTCAGGTTCCACCCATCGGCTTCTATACCTTTTCCGAACCATTGGTTGATTCTGTCCAGCGAAATTTCCGCCATGTCGCGAACCACAATATCCGCACCATTTTTAATGAGCGCTTCACCTTCGATTTCTCTGGCAATGCCTAACGTCAGTCCGAAATTACCGTTTCTGCCTGCCTGCACCCCTGAAATGGCATCTTCGACCACCACACACTCACCCGGTTTCAATCCCATCCACTTGGCAGCAGTTATAAAAATATCGGGCTCTGGTTTTCCATTCAGATTCAATTCTCGAGAAATCACGCCGCCAACCCGAGCCTCAAAATATTTTTCGATGTTGGCCAGTTCCAAAATGAGTTTGCAATTTTGACTGGAAGACGCAACACCGATTTTAATACCTCGTTTCTTACATTCTTTAATAAAAGCCATTGTTGAATCGAAAACATCCGGTCCTTCTTTTCGAAGTACTTTTTGAAAGTCCTTATTTTTTCGATTTCCCAGTCCACAAATGGTCTCAATATCCGGCGGATCGTCGAAATCACCAAATGGCAATTGAATTCCCCTGGATTCCAGAAAGCTTTTGACGCCGTCCATTCGGGGTTTACCGTCAACATATTCCAGATAATCCTTTTCACGATCAAACGGAACAAACGGTGTGTTGTCACGTTCTGCAACCATTTTCAAATAATCATTGAACATGCTTTCCCATGCAAGGCCGTGTACGCGGGCTGTTCCGGTAATCACACCATCCAGATCCAAAATCACGCCTTTAAATTTTTTCGATGCCATTTGAGCCTCATTTTTCAAAAATGGGTTGAAAGTTGGTTTAAAATCGTAACGAGAATGTCCGGTTCGGGAACGATCA
>JAFCZV010000543.1 GCA_019314155.1 Deltaproteobacteria bacterium | reverse complement strand
TCTGGTTATGAAAAGTTAGAGAAAGTGGTTGAAGGAATAAAATTTATCAATGGTATTGAAGAAACCAGGATCGCTGCCTGATGATCCCATACACAACATTTGACAATAACTCTTCTTTCATCAAGTAATGCCCATCCAAAAAAGAGAAAATGAGGTTAATAGGCCGTAAGTTGTGAGACATGACACCTTTGAATCTCGCCAAGTATCCAGCCAAATTGGCGAGATAGGTTGGGTTGGAGCCCGCACAAGGGAGTATCACACCAAGGATCACGCCAGATTGGCGAAATTCGAGGTGCTCAGGAAAATACAGGGGCACTTCCCATATTAATGCACCTTATTCTCTGGACAAACTGTCAATATAAAAGGAAATAGAGGAAATAGGGTCAGACTCGAATTAATTGCACAAAGATAAGGGAGGAACATCATGGATATTCAGATGCTAACCAGCTTTTTCATGTGGTGTACAATTCTGAATGGAGGGTTGTTGATCTTTTCATTCTTGATCTGTACATTTTCCGGTGATTGGGTGCACCGAATGCACAGCAAATGGTTTCCCATACCACGGGAAACGTTCAACGTGGTGATCTACTCGTTTCTCGGGTTATTCAAGATTGTCTTTCTGGTTTTCAATGTCGTGCCCTGGGTGGCGCTGCTGATCATCGGATAAGAGAAAATGGAGTCAGCCTCGAATTAAGACCGTAGATGGGAATTACAATTTTGGAGTAAACACCATGAAAGTATATACTTATTCTGAAGCGAGACAGCGTCTTGCTTTTTCAAGACGTCTCACCTTTATCATGTCATGCCCCCTGCTCGCAACTGAACTCTGCGTTATCTGCAAAATGAAAAAAGGGAATGTTTGAATAGTCAGAATGTAGGAAGATCTTATGACGGATAAAAACACAAAAAAACAGCTTCCCGGAATATTACGATTCTTAATTAGGCTTTTTCAAATCATTCTTTATATACCGATTCAAATAATCTTCATTCCTTTTGCTATTATTGGATTAATAGTTGGAATTTACAAGGAAATGGGAAAAAGCAAGAAACTAGGCGTCTCCTTCTCGGCAATTAAAGCGCTTCAATATAGGTGGATCATGCATTATTTTAACACCAGACCGGATCACCTTTCTGTTGCATTTACAAAAAAATTTCCATGTGAATCACATTTTGGTTTGTGGTCAACTATGGGAGCTCTTATCATTTCCCAGCGGTTATTTGGTTTCACCACCAGGCTTGGAAAACTTGTTGAACCAGGTGAAGAGACCTTAGATTCCACAGCGGGTATTCGGGTCCTCATGTTTGACAAGATAATGGAAAAATATGTTGATGAAATGGAGCAGATTGTCCTTCCTGGAGCTGGCTTTGATCTAATAGCTTTGCAACTTACAAAAGGGGGGAAAGTAAAGGTTTTTGAACTCGACCAGGTTAATACACTAAATGTTAAAGTTGAAACATTGAAAAAAGCAGGTATAAAGCATGATTGGGTCACCTATATCCCAGTTGATTATGCAAACGAATCCTGGGTTGATAAACTATTAGAAGCTGGTTTTGACAAAACAAAAAAGACTTTATTCCTTTGGCAAAGCGTTTCTTTGTATTTAGAAGCTGATATTGTCAAAGAAGCACTTAGGAAAATGGCTGATTTATGTGTAGACGGAAGTATCATCGCTCAAGACTTTTATTCCAAAGCATTCCTATCAGGTGAAATTTCAAAATTGGCTAAAAGAAACATGAGTATGATAGCAAGAATGGGAGAGCCTTCTACATTTGGAATAGATATGTCAGATGATCCTAAAGCAGCAGTTGAATCATTCTTAAAGGAATGTGGATTAAAAATGACAGAATATATTCAATTCGGTGAGAAACTTGATATCGAACCGTTTTACTGTATTGTTGAGGCTGAAAAACTGTAAATTATAAGGTAGATAATAAAAATGTATCCATGTATTTTTTGTTTCAGAATAATGCAAAGCTACTGCGCCTAACAGCGAATATGCGGTTCCGCTTCGCTACACCCAAATTGGCCTACGGCCAAC
>JAFCZV010000542.1 GCA_019314155.1 Deltaproteobacteria bacterium | reverse complement strand
CATCATATCCTTGTTTCTTCAACTTGTCGCCAGAATCCCGGGCAGCCTGTTTGGAAAAATATCCTCGGTATGCCGTACAGCCCACCACCGGATAGCACCAGGTTCTGGGCGTAAAAGAGAACTCCGGGGTTGCATAAACATTCCAGGCGGCAAAGGGTCGTTGGAGATCTACAAAACTGAGGTATTGATTCTTCACCGGCAAACAAAGCTCATTTTTTGCAAATTCCCGAATCTCCAGAACGAGTTCAAGCTGCGCTTTCAACTTTTCGGAGACTTGGGGCTCGTCCAGCAACTGATGGATCGGCTTGTTTTTATTGATTATATTTATTTGACCGGATATCAGATGGTTATAGTAGCGTATGGATTCGCAGCCGGTCAATGCAACCACGAAAAGGATGGTTAAAATAACCCTGACGTTCCATAAACAAACGAGCAGGTATTTAAAAAAAGATATCATTACCTAAGTTGAGTGATTGTTGAAAAACATTTGGCCGAAACAGGTTAAGGCAATAGATGTTCGATCATGATGATCTTCATTTGCTTCCAGGTATCCGTTCCAACGACGGTTCGTCAATGATAAGATGATGCATTTTCTCCTGTACACCTGTCTTCCCTTTTTCAAGGAGGTGAAATTGCCATTGATCCAAGGTCTCTTTTTCAACCCGGCGCTTTAATTTCCGGTACGAAACCAATTCATCTTGTTGGTCTATAAAAATTATCGTCGGGATGTTTAGTTTTGGGCCGATATGCTGATTGAAATGCTTGATGGTCTCAAATAGTGCATTGTACGCTGCCATCGGTGTCCCGTTATTCGCAAGATAAGACTTTGCCGTAAAACTCGGAATAACCATTCTCGGAAACGGGGACAGCAATTTTGCCACATAATGGATCCCATGTATATCCAATGCAGGTGCTAAAAGCACCATCCTGTCAAAACGAACATCCGGATGCGATGCAAGCAGGTCGGCACCGATCAACCCTCCCAGGGAATAACCGATAAAAAACAAGAAGACTTTTTTTTCATCACTCCGCTTTCTCGCGCAGCGATATGCCCGATGTGTTTCATCCATCCACAATTTGTACGATACGGTCTTAAAGGCTTCGACGCGGGCGGTACTGCTGTCAACGTCCACTTCATGGGAATAATTTCGTCCATGTCCTTGCAGCGATAAATTTAACACATCGATTCCGTAATCCGTGAGCAATGTAATAATGGATTTCATTTTCACGGGCCGTAAATTGAGCCCGTGAATGACCAATGCCACACCGTTTATTTTATCCGGGGTTCCGGCTTTAAACCAGTCAATGGAGTTGTCTTCCGTCGGTGAATTCCGTACGTTATCGAGGGGTATTAAGTGATCCCGGGATTCAGGCCGATTCTGTCGATCTGAAGAACACTGGCAATTAAGCATTGAGGTGAACAGGATAAGACCACATGACATTAAGACAAATAACTTCCTTTTGAAGATCCCCCGAAGCCCCTTTGAAACGGGAACTCCGCCCCAGTTAAACAGAAAAGGCAGATAGGTTTCTCGGGGCAAACTTTGCTCCGACACACTGCGGAAACGCTTTCCGGTAAAGTATTCCGTCAATTTTTTTCCCTCGCTAACCCTGTAACTCCTCTGATTTTATAGCAGATTTCAAACCAAAATCAACGTATTTTGAAAACTAAATCTTTCAAGCTGAAATTAAGAATGACTACCGGCGGTTGCTGTCTGCGTGTCCGGACCTCAGGGTAAACGCATTTGATTCCGGTACAGCGAAGCGACGGCGTGTTTCTCTTGGAAACCGACTGGCGGTTAGATGGTTGGAAAGAGATATGCGCCGTCGTGAAGCGTTCTCTCTCTATTGGGATTCAAATGCGTTTTCCCTGGTCCGGACCTTGGTTTGATTTGACAGAATCGAATTTCTCCGATATGGATTTCTTTTAATAAATTTATGCGTATGAACCATAAGCCATCAAATATTTTGTTTGTTTGCATCGGCAATATTTGCCGCAGTCCTTTTGCTCAATGCCTTTTCACAAAGCTTGTGGATCAAAAAGAGCATAAAGGCGTTTATGCAGAATCTGCAGGCTTATTTGCGCTTCCCGGAAATTCGGCCACTTTTCTTGCACAAAAAGTCGCTGCCGGGTACGGTGTCGATTTAACCCGGCACAAGGCAAAACTTGTATCTGAAAAACTGGTGAGCGGATCAGACCTGATCTTGGTCATGGAAAAATCCCACAATGATTCACTCCTAACCGACTTTCCAGAGGCAACAGACAAGGCTTTTTTAATAAGGCATTTTGCACGCTTTGGCTCACGAAACCGCGGCATTGCGGATCCATACGGACTTAATTTCGACGCATACCGTTTTTGTTATCTTGATATCGAGGATGCGGTTTTGGGCCTTTTGGAGTTCCTTTCCATACGCTAAAATATACCCCGTCACCGTTATATCATACTGAATAAATTCCGAAATGATTTGAAACACAGACAACCATCGATAGACAAGGAAAAACCCTATGAGACCACTCGTTGGGGTCGCAATTATAGTCGTTAAAGACTCTAAGATTCTTCTTGGAAGACGTGTGGGTTCACACGGATCCGGCACTTGGCA
>JAFCZV010000095.1 GCA_019314155.1 Deltaproteobacteria bacterium | reverse complement strand
TTTGGACGGCAAAAAGATTGCTATGGTCGGTGATTTAAAGCGCGGACGAACCGTCCGTTCCCTGAGTTATCTGATGAAAAATTATAATGACGTAAGCCTGTACTTTGTTTCACCTGATATATTCAGGATGAAAGACGACATTAAAAAATTTTTGAAGAAACGCGACATTCCTTATTATGAAACCGATGATTTCGAAAGCGTTATGCCGCTGGTGGACGCTATTTACATGACCAGAATTCAGAAAGAGTATTCTGACGGCCCGTCTAACGAAGCCGACACCTATCCCGAGTTCCATTTCAAGAAAGAACACCTCTCCATCATTCAACCGCATTGTACCATTATGCATCCACTTCCCCGGCGATATGAAATAGAAGTGGAAGTGGATAATGATCCGCGGGCCGCCTACTGGCAGCAGGAGCGAAACGGCATGTGGATTCGGGCAGCTTTGATAGCCTATATTTTCGGGGTTGAATCGGAAATCCTTTCGGAATTTTCCTGATGTGCTTAAAAATTAAATAAGAAACAATTCTTCTTTATTTTCAAAACCATTGTTCTTTCCTCCTCAGGAGACACGGTATTTTAATCCTAAAAAAGGCCGCCCGCTGTCCATTGAATTTGACCGGCAATAAAACTTGGGGTCAATTGTTCAATGAATTCTCCAGGCTCAGGAGTTGCTCCTTGAACCAAATGTGTGCAGGATCTTTTTCATACAGGGGATGCCAGATGAGATTGAGTTGAAAATTTGGGGGGGTATTCGGAAGTTCCACCAATCTTAATGCCATGATTTCGACCAGTTTAGCTGCCATGCGGCGAGGCAGGGTCATGATGTAATCTGTCTCGGCCAGAATCAGCGCAGCGGGTAAAAAAGCTGCGGTGGTAACGCTGTATTTTCTCTGAAGATTTTGTTTTTTAAGCCATTTATCCAAAAATGTAAATTTAAACGGAGAGCCCAATATTGAAAGTAAAATATGGGGCGTTTCAGCGAACTGCTTCAGGGAAATGCGATTTCCAATTTTTGAGTTTTTTTCCCGAACAAGGCATACCAACGAGTCTTGCATCCAGTTCCGACTCATCAGATTCTTTGGGATATCCATAAGGCCTTCTACGCCGATGATAAAATCGACATCGCCGCTGGTGAGTTTGGATTCGGGCAACTCATACGTCAGTATTTCAGCTACGATGCTGCAATGGGGCGCAACTTTTTCCAGGTGCGCCATGAGTTTCGGCAACACCACGCATTCAAAATATTCGGTACAGTAGAGAACAAATCTTCTGTCGGTGGTTATGGGATCAAATGGTTTTTGTGTATAAAGGGTGCGATTAATTCGATTGAGCATCTCTCTAACCGGCATCTCCATTTCAAGGGCCCGTGGGGTCGGCATCATCCCCTGTTCCGTCCGCATCAAAATCGGATCATCCAGCAGGGCACGCAAACGGTTCAGGGCATGGCTCATGCCTGATTGGCTTAAAAATACCTTTTCAGCAGCTTTGGATACATTGCGTTCGCTCATCAGGGCATCAAAGCAAACCAATAGATTCAAGTCGAAGTTTCGAAGATTAATGCTCATAATCGTATTTCATCCTTTCGGGTGTTCATTCGCAAATGGCATTATTACCGCCGCTCAGGTATTGTAGAATCTTTCTGGAGCATAGAATTCCGAATTTAAAAAAGGTTACTCCCGGAGACGGCTGAACCTGAAAATATCTCCGAATAAGCACCGGTTCTGTCGTTGCTTGACAAGGAATATGTGCGGTATTAATTTGAATTATGAATGCAATGAACTTGACCCATATGTCAAGGGCTTTTATACACGGCTGAGCGATTGACATGCGCGATATTCATTTGGATTGTAAATGCAATGAACCTAACCCATGGGTCAAGGGCTTTTATACAGCGGTTTAGCGATGGGTATGCACGATATTAATTTTCATTATGAATAAAATGAAATTGACCAATGTGCTATACTTTTTTATACAGGTTAAAAGCAGTTTAAGGTTTACATCCAAGTGCCCAAAAGTTTATGCGCATGTTCATTTCTGCCGATATGCCCTTTTAAAACAATGAAAAGGATCATACCCGGTACGCTCAAATCCTCTTTAGAGGCATAATAATTCAGCCGGCGAGTTTCGGAACGGCTTGTGAGGTGTACGCAGACCGCCGGGATCATTTCGACAGATTGCTTTGAAGTTGATGGTGTGTGACGGCTGCGATGCCTTCGACCATAAATACATGGAAACATAGGAGATGAATATATGACTGATAAAAAACCGATACTTTTAATTGCATTGGGAGGGAACGCCCTGATTCAAAAAGGGCAAACCGGCACTGCAGACCAACAATTTGAAAATCTCAATCTGCCCATGAAGCAGATTGCTGAATTGTCCAGAAAGTACAGGGTTGTAATTACACACGGTAACGGCCCCCAGGTCGGAAATCTGCTGCTTCAGCAGGAGAGCTGTGATGAAGTTCCGAAAATGCCCCTGGAGGTTATCGGCGCCATGACTCAGGGACAGATCGGCTACATGATTGAATCTTCTCTCGACACCGCACTGATGGAAATGGGGGTTGATGAAGAACAAGACTTTGTATCCCTCATCACTTACGTGGTTGTAGATGAAAACGATCCGGCCTTTCAAAAACCAACCAAACCCATCGGCCCGTTTTACACCGAAGCAGAGGCGGCGAAGCTGTCGTACAATCTCGTCAAAACCGACAAGGGGTATCGTCGGGTAGTGGCTTCCCCTAAGCCGGTGGCCATCGTGGAATGCAAGGAGATAAAAAAGCTCATCGATATGGACTTTATCGTCATTTGCTGTGGCGGTGGAGGGATACCGGTGGTCCGCAAGGAACGGAGGTTTAGCGGTGTGGAAGCGGTGATCGACAAGGATCTGGCAAGCTCGGTCCTGGCTCGGGAAATAAACGCAGATATCTTTATCGTGGCGTCAGATGTAGAAGGCGCTGCCGTCGACTGGGGAAAGCCCGAGCAGAGGTTGTTGCGAAAAGTCGCTTTGCCGGAAATCAAGGAATATGTTAAAGCCGGTCATTTCCCGGAAGGATCCATGGGCCCCAAAGTTAACGCGGTCATCCAGTTCGTCGAAAGTACTGGAAACCGGGGCATTATCTGCAATTTGGATGATATTCAAAAATCGGTTGAAGGTGTTGCCGGGACCGAGATTTGCCAATAATATGCCGTCAAAGTTAAAATCAGATACATCGGGTCTTTGGTTTTAAGACATATGGTTTTGTAAAATATTATAAAAAAGGACACAGGCTAAAATCAGCCAATACCATATTGTGTACCCGACGATCGAGGCTAAAAATAAGCCTTGAAAATTCATTAGATTTGGAGGAAAAATGTCAAAGAAAAAAGTAATCATTATCGGTGCAGCCGGAAGAGATTTCCATAATTTTAATACCTATTACAGGGATAATGGGGATTACGAAGTGGTAGCCTTTACCGCGGCACAGATCCCGGACATTGAAGGCAGAAAGTACCCTGCAGCACTGGCCGGCGAGCTGTACCCGGAAGGTATTCCCATTTACGCCGAAGAAGAACTTGAAAAATTGATCAAGGAGCTGGACGTAGATGACTGTGTATTCTCTTACAGTGACGTCTCTTATCAGCACGTAATGAGCATGAGTTCCGTTGTCTGCGCTGCAGGCGCCAACTTCGTACTTCTGGGACCGGAAGACACCCAGATCAAAAGCAGCAAGCCGCTCATTTCGGTGGGTGCTGTCCGTACCGGTTGCGGAAAAAGCCAGACGTCCCGGAGAATCATTGAGATACTCATGGCAAAAGGATTGAAGGTTGTCGCTATCCGGCACCCGATGCCCTATGGCGATATTGCCGCTCAGAAGGTCATGCGTTTTGCCAGTGTCGAGGATATCGATAAAAACAATTGTACCGTTGAAGAAATGGAAGAGTATGAACCCCACGTGATTCGCGGGAACGTGATTTACTCGGGCGTTGACTACGAAGCCATTGTCAGAGCCGCCGAAAATGATCCTGACGGCTGTGATGTGGTCCTGTGGGACGGTGGGAACAATGACTTTCCATTCTACAAACCGGATCTGCATGTTACCGTCGTCGATCCCCATCGTCCGGGTCACGAATTGACCTATTATCCCGGAGAAACCACGTTGCGCCTTGCGGACGTTGTTGTGATCAACAAAATGGACAGTGCAGACGGCGCCGATATCAACACCGTTAGAAAAAATGTGGCCGCCATTAATCCGGACGCCATCGTGATTGACGGCGCTTCAACCATTAAAGTCGAAGATCCTTCGGTGATCAAGGGTAAAAAAGTTCTGGTGGTGGAAGACGGTCCTACCCTCACACATGGTGAGATGAAGATCGGAGCCGGTGTGGTTGCCGCTGAAAAGTTCGGCGCAGCCGGGCTGGTGGATCCCAGGCCTTACACGGTGGGCAGATTGACGGAGACCTTTGAAAAGTATCCTGAAATCGGAACGCTGCTTCCCGCCATGGGGTACGGCGAGGTGCAGTTAAAGGACATGGAAACCACCATCAACAATACCGAATGTGATGCTGTTGTCGTGGCTACTCCCATCGATCTGAACCGGATTCTAAAGATCGACAAACCGAATACAAGGGTGTTTTATGACTTGCAGGAAATAGGATCACCCAATTTTGAAGAGGTCCTGGCCGATTTTGGCAAAAAACACAATCTGTTTTAAGTCATAACCCTTTATATATGGGGGCGGTTCCATTGGCGCCGCCCCCAACTATGAGTTACTTCAATAGATTATCCGTGAAAGGAGTCGACGATGGCTTTTAATTTGAGAAACAGGCACTTTTTGAAGCTTTTGGATTTCAGTCCGGAGGAGATCAGATTTTTGCTTGATCTTTCCATCGATCTGAAAAAGGCAAAATATGCAGGAATAGAACAACCCCGATTGACCGGTAAAAATATCGCCCTGATTTTCGAAAAAGGCTCCACCAGGACCCGGTGCGCCTTTGAAGTTGCATCCTACGATCAGGGTGCAAAGGTTACCTACCTGGGGCCTACCGGTTCTCAGTTGGGAACCAAAGAAACCATGAAAGATACGGCCAGAGTTCTTGGCAGGATGTATGACGGTATCGAGTATCGCGGTTTCGCACAGGAGAAAGTAGAAGAACTGGCGAAATACGCAGGCGTTCCTGTCTGGAACGGTCTGACCAACGAGTTCCATACCACACAGGTTCTTGCGGATTTTATGACCATGATGGAGCACTCCGACAAACCGTTGCACCAGATCAAGTTCGCTTACCTGGGCGATGCTCGGAATAATATGGGCAATTCTCTTCTGGTGGGTGCTGCGAAGATGGGCATGGATTTCCGTTCGGTTGCGCCCAAGTCGGTTCAGCCCACAGGAGAAATCGTAGACGCTGCCAATAAAATTGCTGCTGAAACAGGCGCCAAGCTCCTGATCACGGATGATTTAAAGACCGGCGTCAAGGACTGCGATTTTCTTTACTCGGATGTCTGGGTCTCAATGGGTGAGCCGGACGAGGTGTGGAAAGAGAGAATTGAGCTTTTAACACCCTACCAGGTCAATCAAGCGGCCATGGACCTCACCGGCAACCCGAAAGTAAAATATCTGCACTGTCTGCCGGCGTTCCACAATCGTGATACCGTTATCGGTGAAGAGATCTACCAGAAATTCGGTTTGGATGGCATGGAAGTGACTGAAGAAGTCTTTGAGTCCGAGGCATCTATTGTCTTTGACGAGGCTGAAAACAGGATCCATACCATCAAGGCCGTCATGGTGGCGACCCTGGGAGACTGATGGTATCAGTGTCGGTATGGCAGCTAGATATTAGGTCGTTTTATGTCAGTAATACGCTAAGATGGTGGTCATCTTGGTCGGAGGAACAGAACAATGTAACAATGCACAATGGTATGCAACAACAACAAGATGTAACGAAGGAGGTACCGTAATGACGGAAAAATCGAAACCGAAAGTCAAGAAGGAGGAGTACGATGTGGTACTCCAAGGACAACCAGCGGTTAAGCCGATGGTTGTATCACAGCGGGAGGGGGAAGCATTCAGGGTATGGTCTCCGGATGAGTTCTCACGGTTGAAGCGGGTCCTCATCGGCAGACCGGAGGGAACCAACATGCCGGCCCCCGAACCGGCTTGGCGGTACGATGTTCCTGGTTGCAAGCTACCCAGTCATATGCCTTTTCCCCAAGACATGGTGGATGCAGCCAACGAGCAGATGGACTATTTCGTGAAAACGCTCGAAAACCGGGGAATTCTCGTTGACAGAATCCCGATTCTGCCGATGATGATGAACCGACCGTTCAATAGTCCCATCGGCTGGGGACAGCATAACATGCACGGGGTCAACAATGTGCGTGACGTAAGTTTGGTTCACGGCCACGTCATTGTCGACGCGCCAACGGTTCGACGGACCCGCGTTTATGAGCGGTTCAACCTGCGGCCGTACTTCAACCTACTCGCCAAGGAAGACTCCAGCTGTTATCACACGTCAGCTCCCTTCCCGATGCTGACAGATGAATCCTACGACATGGACTACTATCACGACCGGGAAAACCGAACTGAGGAAGAACAGCGGGAGATGTTGCTGGCGGCCCAGTTCCAGCAAAAAAACGGGGAATTCCCCTGGGAATCCCTCTGGGACGGCGCTGACATCTGGAGCCTCGGCAAAGACATGTTCTACCAGCCCTCAGCAGTCGGCAACCATGCGGGCGAAGATTGGCTGCGGCGGTTCTGCAGAGAGCACGGATTCCGTTTCCACTCCGTAAAGTTTGATACGCCGATCAACAGTGACCGGCCGACCAACTTCCACCCGTGGCACATCGACGTGAACATGTGTACGCCGCGGCCTGGTCTGGTCCTCATCAACGAGGATTGGCCCCCGGTTGATGAAGGGTTCACCCAGCTCTTCAAACAGAACGACTGGGAAGTCGTGATGGGCGCCCGGCCAACCCGTGTTCACAAGAACGACATTTACCTGACCGG
>JAFCZV010000002.1 GCA_019314155.1 Deltaproteobacteria bacterium | reverse complement strand
GGATGTTGTTCAGGGATTGGTGGTGGGCGATGTGAAAGGAAAAGATGCCATTATTTTCGATGATGAAATTTCCACAGGGGGCACCCTGACAACTTCCGTAGAGACCCTTGAAAAAGCCGGGGTCAGAAAGATCTTTGTGGGCGCCACCCATCCTGTTTTGTCCGGGCCGGCTGTAAAGAACCTGAAAGACTCGTCCATAGAAGAAATCGTTGTCACGGATACGGTGGAAATCACGGATAATAAAAAAATGGAACAGTTAAACGTGCTGTCTGTGGGGCCTCTGTTCGCCGAGGCCATAAAGCGAATACATAACGGTGAAAGTGTGGGGGCTCTGTTCAGCTGATCGCCACCCTTTTGAGGATATCGTCACAACCAGCATCTTCTCCTGCCTACTTGAAATCAACCCATTGAAATTTCTACATAAAAATTCAAGACGAACCCAGGCAACTACTGTCACCAACAGAGAATATAATACTTGACAGGGGTATTCACATCAACTACATTTCGATGTATGGCGAAATGACGGATTGAAGACAGGGAGAAGTAACTATGTTTTCTTTCATGACGATCACCAAAGCGCTGTCTGATGAAAACCGGGTTCGTATCTTACTGGCATTGGACAGTCGTGAACTGTGTGTCTGTCAGATTACTGAACTTTTAGGGCTCGCACCGTCAACGGTGTCCAAGCACATGTCGATTCTTGCCAATGCCCGCCTTGTTGAGGGCCGCCAGAAGGGACGCTGGCGGTATTACCGTCTGGTGGGCGACGAAGCTCCTGATAGCGTGCGGGAAGTCATTGACTGGACGTTGAAATCACTTTCGAAAACGCCGGAGATCCGGCAGGATGCAGAACGGTTAAAGGAAATTCTAAAGCTCAACCCGGAGGTGCTGTGTAAGACTCAAAATAGAGCATGATAAAAGATTAACCCTTCGAGCCCAAAAGATCCGAATTTCATTCTAAGAATTCAATAATACAGTCATGTAAGATTCAGATCGTCAAACAGACAAAAAAGAGGAAAGAAAATGTTACTCGAATCCTATACCAAAGAAATTTTTCGGGCAGAGTGCAACCCAGGCTTTGAAGCGTTGCACTGTTTTGCCCATCTGGATCAGGATGTGAGCGAAGCTATACCATACTTGAATGCCACGCTCGGCGGGTTTACCTATCAAAAAAATCCGCCAAGTGTAACATTCAAAGTCCACGGTAAACTGATCACCGTTCACGCCAAAAAGATCGCCATCAATGCACTAAAAGACGAGCAAGAGGCGATCGATATCATCGAGTGGTTGAAACGCGAGATCAATGCGGCCTGGGACAATCGGGACAAGATTGAACCCCTGTATGAAACGGCTCCCCAGCCCAAGATCATCGAAATTCTAAAACTGCTCCCGAAAACCAACTGCAAAGAATGCGGTCAATCCACCTGTATGGTTTTTGCCACCCAGGTTGCCGAAGGGGCAAAAGGACCTGAAGACTGCCTGCCACTGGAAGATGCAACCAGAGAACAACTATCAAATTATTTGGGTCAATTCCGTTTTGATTTTTAATTGTTGAGGGGAGGAAAATATTGATGGGCAATGATGCTGTTTTGAACAATGATCGAAAAATGACCAATATTTTCGAGCGATTTCTGTCCCTTTGGGTGGTGCTGTGCATTGTTGCCGGCATCCTGCTCGGAAAAATCGCCCCCGGGGTGGCGCAATACCTCGATGGTCTGGCCATCTATGTCAAGGGAGCGCCGGTGGTTTCCATTCCAATCGCAATCTGTCTGTTTTTCATGATGTATCCCATCATGGTCAAAATCGATTTCAGTGAAGTTATTAAGGCGGGCAAAAGCGGAAAACCGGTGTTTTTGACCCTGTTTGTCAACTGGTGCATCAAGCCGTTTACCATGTACGGGATCGCTATTTTTTTTCTCGGCACGCTGTTTTTTAATTTTATCGGTCCGGATGCCGTGGATTTGGTCAAGATGCCGTTCGGTCTCGACCTTCAGGTAGGTGCGACCCACGGAGCCGGTACAGTGGTGATGACCGGTGGCGTCAAAATGCTGGAAGTTCCGCTTTGGCGAAGCTATCTGGCCGGTTGCATTCTGCTGGGGATTGCACCGTGTACCGCCATGGTGCTGGTTTGGAGTTATCTCTCAAAAGGAAATGACAGTTTGACGCTGGTAATGGTGGCCATCAACTCCCTGACCATGCTCGTACTTTATGGCGTTCTGGGCGGGTTTTTGTTGGGCGTGGGACGTTTACCGGTGCCCTGGCAGGCGTTGCTGCTCTCCATCGGTATTTACGTGGCCCTTCCCTTGGTGGCGGGTTATCTTTCACGCAAATGGGTCATCTCGGCAAAAGGCGAAACATGGTTTAAGGAAAAGTTTTTACACGTTCTAACCCCCATTACGATTGTCGCGCTGCTCATTACCCTGGTATTGTTGTTTTCCTTTAAAGGCGAGGTGATTATAAGTAACCCGCTGACCATTGTGTGGATTGCGGTTCCGCTCTTCATTCAGACCATGCTCATTTTTTGGCTTGGCTATGGTCTGGCGCGGCTGCTGAAACTCCGTTACGCGGACGCGGCTCCGGCTGCCATGATCGGGGCTTCCAACCATTTCGAAGTGGCCATCGCCACATCCACCATGCTCTTCGGTCTGTCTTCGGGCGCTGCTCTTGCCACGGTTGTGGGTGTGCTGATTGAAGTCCCACTTATGCTCATGCTGGTCAAAATATGCTTGAAGACCGAACACTGGTTTTCTCGAGAGGTATAAGAATTTTGTTGGAAAACTGCCGGTGATCCAAAAACAACCGGGATGTCTTACAAGATCAATGCCCATTACACCCTATCTATAGATCCTCTATATTACAAGCTTTTGCCGAATGGGCAGTGTGGATAACTGCATTCCGGGCAGTCCCGACAAAGACCGCCATGCCCCAGGAAAGCCAATTCTTTTTTACCGATACGTTGTCCAGCAAGTATCCGAGATAAAACCAGATCCAGAACGGTCACCCGATGATGTAAACCGCAGGCCGGAACGCCCAGCAGGGGTATATCTCCGATATAGGCTACCAGAAACATGGCTCCCGGGAGTGCAGCGGCACCGTAATGTATCTCATCGGCTCCGGCAAGGCGAATCCCTTTTCGGGTGACATCATCGGGGTCCACGCTCATGCCTCCGCTCAGTAAAATTAAGTCACAGCCGCGTTCAATATGAGCGCAGATTGCTTGGCGAATAATTTCGGTATTGTCCGGGGCAAAAGAAATGCGGTTCACTTCGCAGCCCAGATCGATCAGTTTGCGGCTCAGGATGGGTGCGAAACGGTCTTCGACAAGGCCCTGATAGATCTCGTTTCCAGTGATGATAAGGCCTGCGTTTCCCTTTCGAAGGGGACGAACGGAGACCACGCCTCCATTTTGTCCGGCAATGGCAGCGGCACGCTCCACAGGAGCGCGCTTCATGACCAGGGGAATCGCCCGGGTGGCGGCCACCATTTCATCTTTTTTCACCAGCGTGTGGTTATGTAACGTAGCGCACATGACCTCTTCAATCATGTTAAAGGCTGCCAGGGCCGCAGTGTCGACGAACAGCAGACCGTCCCTTTTCGCTACCAGACTTATTTTCCCTTCACGTGGTTCATTTTCCCACACCACCCCTTTTCCGGATAGAGCTCCGGCCATAATGGCCGCAGCTTCGTTCTCATGAATTTCGTCTTCTTCCAGATCGATGAGGTAAAGGTGGTTTTTCCCCAACTTCTGCAGGCGACACAAATCTTCATCGCATACAGTGTGTCCTTTGAGATATGCCGGCCCCTTGAATTTCCCGGGCCGAATTTCGGTGATATCATGGGCCAGCTTCGTACCCACCGCATCTTTTAATTTGATTGTTTTAATCACTTTTTATCTCCTCATTTGTTTTTACCTCATCTGCCTTTATAATATGTTTATGTTAAAATTAACATAACAATGTATAAAAAAAATTGCCCTTTACATCTTTTGGTTAAGTCACAAAGCCGGAACTTCATACACCGGGCATATGATTTTTTTCGTTTATTTACTCGTGATCAATGACCTCATTAACCCAGCCCAGAGCGGCGATCATATTCGGAAAACCGGTGGTGGTTAGTGATAAGAGGACAACATGGACAATCTCATCCGCCACGGCGCCGGATGCCAGTGCCTTTCTGACAGAAGACATCACCGCACCTCTGGAATTGGCGCCGATGGCAATGCCGAGTTTAATGAGGTCCTGATATTTACGCTCCAATGGTCCGGCCTCCCGGCAGACTTTGCCCAATTGCTGGTAATCTTTCATGATTTCAGAGAATTTATCTGAAAAATCTTCATATGTCTTCGGTAAATACATGATCCCTCCTTTAATAAATAATTTGTAACACGTTTAACTTTTTACTTTTCACGGAACTATCAATGTTGTTAATGAAGTCTAATATAACGACTGTAATAGATTCCGTTAATCAGCATATAGAGCCCAAAGCCCAAAGCGGTGTACCCGAAAACAAAATAAAGCCCCCGGTACCAACGAGCCGGTGGTTTTGCCATTGAAAGTTCTAATTTTCCTTCCTTCTTTAGGCGCTCTACCCAGGCTGGTTTTTCCTTTAAAGCCTCGTCCAGGTGGACACTGCCTGAGAACATGGCTTCATGCATGGGAAAACAAGAGGGTCTCAGGTGTCCGATAAAAAAATGCACGATAAAGATGTAAGAAGCCGCCAAAATCGCCTCGGCCCGATGCAAAAGGGCTGCAATATTCAACACCCATCCAGGCAATACAAGGGTTGTCAGCAAGGGGAATTTCAGCATTATTCCTGTAATCGCCAAAAGCGGCAGACCCCAATAGACCGCCCAGTAATCGAACTTTTCCCAGTAAGCCCAACGGTCCAGTTTAGGCAGCGAACCTTTACCAATGGTCCACAGAATTTTTTTTAAAAGATGTTGTGCATCTTGAAGGTTGAGCACCAGGGAGTCCGGGCTAAGGATGCTTTTTACAGGATTTTTCCAATTGATCTTTGATAGCATGTAAATGCTGTGCACCAGAAAACCGGCTATCAACAAAACACCCACCCAGAAATGGATCACAATGGCGGTTTCATACCCTCCGAAAAGGCGGCTTAGCGACCTGCCGAAGTCCGTGGTAATAAAAAGGCGACTGAAGCCGGTGCCCGTCTGAATCAGAAAGGTGACCACCAAAAAGAAGTGCGACAGGCGCTGGATTCGATTAAATCGTTTAAGAAGCATCCGGGGCCTCATTTTTCGGGGTTTTCTTTTTTTTAAAGAATCTGCGTATGCTCGTTCTGAATCGCTGAAACAGCGGCAGCACCCATTGGTCGGTCAAATTTTTAAAGCTTTTGGTTTCAGATAACTCCCGGACACCCACCATAAAACTATGTGGGACAAAAAAAGCCAAAGTGCCAAGAAACAGCAAAAGCATCCCCCAAGAGGCATAGAACAAAACCGGAAAGCTCTCGCGAGTTGACAGCGCAGTGCCCGGAGGCTCGTGCACATAAAAGCCGGCAAAAGCGGCATTCGCACCTTCGTGGCACTTGGCACAGATATAAGCATGCCGGCGAATGGGATTCATCGGCGAGTAGTAGTGATTGACGCTCGCAATCGGCTCCGGCCCGTGGCACTGACGGCAAGTAATCCCGGCCCGCTCCGAATGGATGTTACGGGCCTGTTGTGGGTGGCACTCGATACAGGTATTGCGATAGTAGAACTTGAGCCCGCGATGGGAGTCCGGTAGCCGGGTGCGAATCTGTACCATCGCCGAGGCCGAACCGTAAGTTAAGATACCCCGCCCCCTTGTTGGCATCTTCATTACAGCTCTCAGGCGACGGGGACTGACTTCATAGCCTTCATAGTACCCGGTTGCCACCCGGTCGCGATAGCGATAGATGGGTGAAGTAACCTCTTTCTGAGCCAACGTCGGTCGTGACGGAACAAATAACAGCGCGGCGACGCAGATCAGGAGCACGACCGCTCCCCAAAAACATATCAAACGAACTCTCATTACAGCCCTCTATCTTAATGATTCGTCCATTACCTTTTCGGCTGCTCCGGTCGTTTATGCACGGAAAAAGGCAAGGGAGTATCGTTCTTCTTGGCGGCCTCCAGAAAACCTGCCAAGGCCTCTAAAGGCGTATTCTTATGATGATGGCAACTGCTGCAAGAATTGGGCACCTTCTCGTTGCCCCCCGCCTTCAAGCTGTTCTCCGGAGGCATGAGCTTGAAGGTGTGGCGCAGCACTGCACCCGATTCAGCGCTCATAGCGACTCTGGGCATGTGACAGCCGATACAGTTTGAAAACGAGTGGATGGCATGGGCGTATTTGTTAGTGTTACCGGTATGGCAGTTCAAACACTGCCCCGACCCAGCCCCCACGGTCTGGAATTGCGTCGGCGGCAGGCCCAATTGATGAACATAGTGACACGATGTGCAGGAGACGCCCTTCTGGGCGTGTATAGATTGTTGCCAGTCGTTGTATTGTCGGTGATGGCGGTCCACCGACGTGTCGTCGTAAAATTGTGCAATGTCTCCGCCTTCGTCGGGGATTTCGTTCTGGAACGGCCCCAGAGCCCGGCCTGGCAAAAAGCCCACCGGCCAGTCAATGGTTTTGATTCTGGACGACCGCCCGCTGCCATGGCAAGCGCCGCAGGTCTGAGTTCGAATGCCCGCAGGCAGCTTTGAAGGATTGACAATGGTCAAGCGTTTGTCAAAGACCGCCGTCTTGGGCAGGACGACGTGGTGGGAAGCAGGGCCGTGACAGGCCTCGCATCCTACGCCCGCTTCAGCGAAAGTACCTTTCTCCAGATCAACGCCGGTGGCGTGACAACCGCCGCATTTCTCTATCCAGGGGCGCTTGTCCCAGTCTGCCTCGCGGTAATTGCTCCAGTCGTGGTTCCAGGCATCGTACTCGATTGGAGCAATATAGAGTTTGCCCTTCTTTTCAACGACATAGCGTTGCCGCCACTGAATGCCCTGGGCGTATTTAATTTCCTCGATGTTGGGAATATAGAATTCATCCACCGGCACCTTCAACTCTTTTTCCCGCTTCTTCAGGTCAGCCCGAATGGTTTTGGGATCGATGTCGGTGATGATCGAATCCTTGTTGTGGATCACGTCCTGAAGTGTGCGGCTGTGAAGGGTCATCTTCCAGGAATCGTAATGCTCCAGGTGGCAGACCTTACACTGCTCAGAACCGACGTAAGTTTTGGGGCCGGACACGACTATCTCAATATTTTTTTCTGGACCGCAACCGACCAGCACGGCGGTCAACAGCACGGTTAAGGCTAATGCGATCCATCTGCTCGTTTTCATCTTTCCTCCCATTTGTTTCAGAAAGTTAATCTGATGTATTTATTGACCTTGAGCAGTGTGGCTGCCTCCTTCTTTTAAGGGCAAAAACTTTATCCCCAGTGTGTAAATCAGCAAAAGGGCCCCCAGAATCCCGCCGATCAAAAACATCTCCATAACAGTCGGCCGATATGACAAAAGGGGTTGCTGTTTTTTGATGAGCGGATATGCCTGGCTGGCAACGACAAAGTTGTATCGCTTCACAAAATAGCCCGCCAAAACCATGATTGAGGCACCCAGTACGCCGGTAATTTTTCGCTTCCGGGCGGCATAAAGCAAAATCAATATGGGTAAAACAAAGCCGATAGTGATCTCAAACAACCAGAAAGACTGGCTGAAAGGCCCGTTCAAAAATAGCAGGATTATTTTGGCTTTGGCCGGCTCAAACAGCCCGTGTCCCATCTTATAAGCGGTAAACAGCAGTCCGACGCTCAAAAGCAGCGCCAATATTTCGGCCATTTCATAGAATAGATCTTTTAACTTTGCCGGAATCACTTCACCTGTTACTTTGTAGGTAATTACTCCCGCAGTCATGAGCCAGGCAATGCCGCAGAAAGTGGCGCCTAAAAAAAAATCAATCGGATAAAGGGCGCCATACCAGAATGGCCGCGCTTCGATGTGGGCGAATAAAGAGCCTTCCACGCTGTAAGCCAGAAGTCCGAAAATAAGGGTCAGGACGCCGACAACCTGCGTCCATCTCAAATCAGCGCCCTCGGAATCCAACGACAGGCCCATGTTTTCCAGAGGAAGCAACCGGTAGATCCAGGCTTCTATCCTTTCCAGGGGCAAAATCCGGCCGAGATGGGCTTTAAACCCCTCCAGGGCCATCAGCCGGTAGACCCCGGCCTTCAATCCCTCGGATTGGGCGGCGATTTTAGACAGTTCCGCCCTGGCCAGGAGCCAGTACCACACCGCTGCCAAAGCGATGTATGGCGGATAAAAGACACCCATCCACCACATGGCTGAGCGCAGGTTGGGCGTCAGGACGTTATAAATCGCCCCCCTTTCGGGATGTCCCAGGTGAAGACCAATGGAAGACAATCCAAATATAATGGCTATCAGGGCCATAAATACGGCCCTTTTACCAATCAGCTTAAAACGTTTCAGCCCGAATACATAGCCCAACGACGAAACAATGCACAGCCCGATACTGGAGCCGACCAGAAACACGTAATTGGAGACCATCATCTCCCATGGGATATTGGTGTAAAATTCCAATATCTCCATGCTGTCAATCAAAGACATCAGCAAGGCATAGCCGCCGAGAAAAACCAGGGAAATCAGGAAGCTTACCCATACGTAGAAGCCGGGTGATCTCTCTATCTCGGTTAATACCGAGTCAAGTTTCTTTTTTATCCGACTGATCATGATCACCTTTGGTTCCTTCCCGCGTCAATGCGGCGTAAAGGTGCATCAATCCTGCCAGGACCGACGCCCCCATAACCCCTGAAGCGGAGATTCTGATCTTGTCCAGGTTTTTGTTGACGATTTTTTGGGGTGCTACAACCATATTCAAATCCTGGGGCCTGGTGGGCAGGATCGTCAGCATATCCGTTCCACCGGCCTCGGTAAGTCCCATAATGTAACTCGACCCGCCCCTTTGCTGGATCCGCCGCTTGGCCTCTTTTATTATTTCATGCTTATAGTCAAAGCGTAGCGCTCCTACCGGACAGGCGGCCACGCAGGCCGGTTTCATATAGTTGAGAAGCGGTGTTCTGTTGTAGCACAGGTGACATTTCCGGGTGACGCGTTTTTCAAAATCAAATCGAGGCACCTTGTATGGGCAGGCTTGAAAGCAGTAACGGCAACCGATGCACCGTTTTTCATTAATGACTACCGGCCCATTGGACAGCTTGGTAATGGCTTTGACCGGACAAACCCCGGCACAGGCCGGCTGAATACAGTGCTGACAAGCCCAGTGTTCATAGGTCTTCCTATTGCGATTTTTGGAGTCGATGAGCAAATTGACCACCACCCAATTGTTGGCGGTGAGATCCGTCTCACGGTCGGTGATCATTTCATCCCGCTCAACTTCTAAATTGTTCCAGCGTTTGCACGCCGACATACACCGTTTGCAGCCGATGCATCTTCTCGTATCCACCAGCTTGCCGTAGCGCTGTGTCTCGGCTTTAGCAAGGCCGACAGACCCCAGTGCAGCAAAAGCCGGAACGCAGGCCAAAAACTTTAGAAATCGCCGCCTGCCTATTTTTGCCGTTCCACGATTCATCATTCCTGCATTTATTTTTTACGAATCATTATCAAAAGCCTAGTGACGTTGATGAACGGTAAAAGGCTTGGGCATGTCATTCTTTTTGGCTGCTTCTAAAAAACCGGCCAATGTCTCGACAGGCGTATCTTTGTGATGATGGCAGGCGTTGCATGCATTGGGTTGCTTATCCAGACCGCCGGCTTTAAAGGTAGCTTGAGGAAACATAAACCTGAAGGTGTGGCTGTGCGCATCTCCAGCCTCACCGATCTTTGCGACTCTGGGCATATGGCATCGGACACAACTTCCAAAAGTGTGAATGCGATGGACCGATCGATACTGAACGGTTGAGTGACAGCTTTTGCACAGCGGGTCCCCAAACATCCGGGTCTTGGAGCGGATAATCACCAGAGGGTTTGGCACCTCTCCAACGGCTTGCAGCGCACTACTACTTCTGTGTACGTCGTGGCAGGTGATGCAGGTCACACCTACTTTAGCATGTTCGCTTTTTTTCCAATCGAGATACTGCTGGTTGCTGTGACGAGATTCCCCGCTCGGCCAAAAAAGATCGGGATCACTGTGGACAGTGGCCTCGTCGAAAAACAGCCTTATGTTGGCTTCTCCCTTATAGATCTGATATTCGACCGGATAAGCATACTTGCCGCTCTTGTCATGGCCTCCGGTGTGACATGAGCCGCATATCTGAGCGGCCAGGGCCGGGGTGAGCCGAGATGCTTGAATGACCGTAGGAATCTCAAAACCGGGAATAGCCTCCACGTGGTTGCTTCCGGGTCCATGGCAAGCCTCACAGGCGACCCCCGTCTCAACAAAGGTCTTCTTATCAGGATATACGCCGGTGGCGTGGCATCCGGCGCATTCTTTAAACCACAATCTTTTATCAGGTTTATCAGGCAAGTAAGCCTTCCACTCCCCGGTGAAGACATTGTACTGAGCGGGAAGGACAATCAGATCATCCCCTTCTTTTTTCAAATACTGCTGCTTCCATTGACTGCCCAGCACGTAAGCGACGCCTTCCTTGGTAAATGTTCTGACATCGCTGGGACTTTGAAAATCGCCGATATTTGCCAGCGGCTCAAGCTTGACATCCCGTATCATCCTGGAGTGAAGGGAGGTGCGCCACTCCAGATAGGTCCTTTCGTGGCACTTTTTGCAGGTTTCAGAGCCGACAAAGGTGGCATCGAATCTGTCTTTGAATTTGCCCTTAAGCTGAGTCTGCTTATTGACCAACTCAGTTTTTTTCAATACAATTGTTGACCCAATAACGATCATCAATGCAATGGTGAAAATGGCGCCAATTATTATCGGTATCTTTGGAATACGCTTCATTTTTCGGCTTCTTGGCGTCTTTAATTGACACCATCTCCATTCCTATTCATTTCTTGGATTTCAAATTCTATAAAACTTCGGGTCAAAGCTGCTAATGCGCGATAAAATGGTAACTCCGCCTGTTGCATAACATTCTTGCAGAAATCGGGAATCCATCGGACAAGGTGTCCCTCGATGAATTTCTTTTCGGTCTGCCGGCAAGAAACTGCCGCATCCGCATCCGCATTCATCCAAGCTTGTTCTTCTCGAAGTGTAAGTTGCTGCATGAATTCCAGCTCTACAGCAATATGATCCGGCAGTCCCTTGAAATCTTCAGAGTACGTTAGTCCTGTCGATTCGACAAATTTCTTGACCTTCGCGGTTGAAGCTCCCCAGAGTTTGCCCCACTGTCCGTCATCTTGCTGGTGATGGACGGATTCATGGGGGGAGATGTGTTTGCCGGGGCCCAAGAAAAGCCGGGTATATTCGACTGCCAGATCTTCCAGCAACTCCGCTTCAGGTTTTTGTAAAAACGCATCGATTTCCTCAGTTCCCTCTGCCTCAAGGTCGGTCAAGATCTCCAGAAACTGAGTCCCTTTCACTTGCTTAAGGAGATCCGAAGACATTTCCTGCCGGTACACCAAAGCCAACATGCCGTAAATATTGCTTCGGTTTCCGGCAGCGGTTCTATTTTCATCCATTTCCGTTTGATTCAATTTAACCTCCGAATTAGACTTTGTCTTATTGCTAAAGCTGTTATAGAAATGAACCCAATTCGTACATGTTCACGTGGTGCAGTCCCCCGCTTCACTTTTGCGTCTACGTGTCTGGTCATTTCAATAACTTAGCAGCGGTGGCATTCCTGCCCCCTCCGCGTTCTCCCGCAAAAACCATGCGGGAGCCGCGGTCTCCCCCACTGCTAAATCATTGAAATGACGAAGCCACTCCGCCGATATCGTTCACGGGGAAGCACACCCCGTGAACATGTACCCCAATTCTTTACGCTCTGGTCACCTTTACCACTGTATCCAGCATGGCCCACTGACCGCTGATTGGATCCGTTTTGTTAGCCATGATCCAGTTCGGATGAACACCGTAGGTATTCCAGGTCTTGAGGGTGGGATTCGGGTTGTTGTCCCCGGCCAGAGGAGCTTTTTTTCCCGAGGCATAGCGCCCGTATTCCCAGTGCCCAAGATGGTGTGAAATGGCGATGACGCCCGGGACAACGCCCTCGGTTACTTTCGCTGTAGTCGTAATCTCACCGATTTCGGACCTGACCTTGATCTTGTCTCCGGTTTTGATCCCCAAGCGCCCGGCTGTTTTAGGATTTATCCAACCCGGATTGTCGTGACAAATCTCGGTCAGCCATTTGCAGTTTGCCGAACGGGAATGAATATGAACCGGAACTTTATAGGAGGTCAGGATCAGATCATCCGGGCCCATTTTTTCCTGGGCGGGAATGGGCGTGTAACTCGGCAGAGCCGGAAAGTTCTTCATCTCAAGCAATTCGGAGTAGAGCTCGAAATATCCGGATTTATTGACCTTATCCGGCTTGAAGCCCTTATAGACCTTGTCTCCGATCTTCTGCCCCACATAGCCTTTGTAGGCATTTTTGGTTTTCACGTAACCTTTTTCCCCGGCTTCGACTTCATTTTTGGCTTTTGACTTTTTCCAGTTCCAGTAGGTACCGGTTGCCGGGTCCAGGATAACGCCTTTTGCCTTTAAATCTGTTTCTTTGACCTCTTTCTTGTACATGTAGTACTTTGGTTTGGCCTTGGGATCATGCCAAACCCCGTGGGTTTTCATGTACTCAAACCCACCGGCCTTTTTGATGACCGGAGTCATTTCGCACGACATTTTGACAAACTCTTCGGCCGAGTTGAACCCCAATGGAAAGCCCATTCTGTCTGCCAATTCACACACCACATCCTTGAAATCGCGGCTCTCTCCAAGGGGTTTAACAAAGGGTTGACGGATGTAGTACTCGGGGACCTGTGTCGGTGAGACCATATCTTCCCAGTCCCACCATTCCAGATAGGATGGATTGGGAAGAATCAGATCCGCCAGGGCCGCAGATTCATCATAATAAGCGTTGACACAAACCGTAAAGGGTATCAGGCTTTCATCCTTCAGGATGTCAATATTTTCCTGACACTCGCCATGGGAATAAACCGGAGTGTAACAGTACCACATGTAAATTTCCGGCCGGCCGGCTTTACCGTCCTTGATCACCTTAAGGATCTGGTTATTGGCGTGGTGGGTCGGATAGGCGATGTCTCCCTTGAATCCGTCGAGGATTTTGAGCCCTTTGGCTTTGGGCTTATTTTTGGGTCCTTTGGGGTATTTCCATTTGGCGCTTACGGCCCGACAGCGTCCGCCGGGGTTGTCGATATTGCCGGTGATGGCAGCCAGCATCTGAATCGCCCTTTCGGTATCGGCGCCAAAGTGATGGGCCACCGCACCCCGATAGCTGATGACGCATGCCGGTTTGGTTTTGGCAAGCTCCAGTGCGATGGATTTGATCTTGGCCGCAGGAACGCCGCTGATCTTTTCCGCCCACTGAGGTGTATAATCGGCAAGGTGTTTCTTTAAGGCAGCCACTTTTTCATCCGTACTTGCATTTTGATTCTTGGTGGCCTTGATGAATTTGAAAAAGTCTTTGTCATATAGCCCGGCGTCCATGATTACTTTGCACATGGCCAAAACTACTGCACGATCTGTTCCCGGTTTGACGGGAAGCCATTCGGTGGATCTGGCGGCTGAATTGGAAAGTCTAACATCAAAGGTGTACAATTTTACCCCCCGCTCGACCATGGCGGTAACCAGTCTCTGGGCCACCGGAATGGAATTGGTATGGGCTTCTAGCACATTGCTGCCGAAATTGACCACCAAGTTGGTGTTGTCAAAGTCCCAATTGTCGTAATGCTTGCCCCAGGTCAGCTCTTGGCCCGTCCATTTGGCGCCCTCACAAATGGAGGTGTGATTGCCGATGGTTTTGGTGCCATAGGCAGCCAAGAAGACGCTTTTGATAATCTTGCTGGATGAGGCCTTCATGCGACCGTAGTGGAACATGAACTTTTCCGGTTGGCCTTCGTCGCGTAGTTTTTTCAGACGCGCCGAAAGATCGGTCAGGGCTTCATCCCAGCTAATACGCTTCCACTTGCCTTCACCGCGTTTGCCAACCCGCTTCATGGGATAAAGAATTCGGTCCGGGTCGTAGAGCTGGTTGATGCCTGCTGCTCCCTTGGAACAAATCTTTCCCAATCCTCTGATGGAATCGGGGTGTCCTTCCAACTTGACAAGCCTTCCGTCTTCGACAAAGCCGATCATGGAATCTCTGGTGACACAGTTCCAGCAGGCCGAGGGTATCATCTTTCTTTCAGCGCCGGTCTTGGGCGAAAAATCCTTCCCGCCTTCAACAAGGTCTATTGTTCCGGCCAGGGCGTTGGAACCCATGGCCTTTCCGGTAGCCAGAACCGCCGCGCTTGCTACGCCTAACTTAAAAAGATCCCGGCGATTTATCTTTTGTTTCATCTTATATCCTCCTTTTTTAGATAACGTCCACGATGGCATCGTTTTTCTCGAATTTCTTCTTGGCTGCAGCCATCTTCGCCAGAGTCCCTTGGGGATCGATGTAAAAGCACATGGGTACAGTGTTTTCGTCCGGGAGTAAGGTGGTTTCCTTGCGGTGGGTCTCAAACTCGAACTCCTTGGCCAGCTTGGCGATCTGGCTGTGTGGATCGTTAAGATCCCCGAAGATCCGTGCCCGCCCCGGACACATGTTAACGCAAGATGGTGCTACTCCTTTCTCGACTCTGTGTTTGCAAAAGTCGCACTTGGTGATGCCGTTTTTAGTTGAGTCTTTACCGGAGATTAGAGCTTTGTCGAAGTTTCTGGCGCCGTAGGGACACGCTTCGATGCACTTGCCGCAGCCGGTGCAAAGTTTGTTGTCGAAGAGGATGAGTCCATCGGGACGTTTGAAGGTAGCACCGCCCCTGTAGCGGATCTTTTTGCCTTCGACAGTGACAAACTCTCGCCGGTCTTTGGGGTATTCAGGGCATTCCTTGACGCAAGGCGGAACTTTGTCTTCCTTGTTCCCCTCGCAGTGGTTGCAGAGCCTGGGCAAGAAGAATTTGTTAGAATTGGGGAAGGAACCGGCAACCTCCTCGTAGACGGCGGCACGGAAAGCGCCCAACGGTACGTCGAACTCGGCCTTGCAGGCGACGGTACACGTGCGGCAGCCGTAACAGCGCCGCAGGTCGACCACAAACGCCAATCGTGGTGCTTTACTCCGGGCCGCATTGGCTTTGCCTGCAGACACAAGGCTTACCGCTCCGGTGAGCGCAGCAGCACCCGCACCTTTGAGCACCTGCCGTCTGGAAATGGACAATTGTTCATGCATGACAACCTCCTTTTCTTAACACTGTTATTGTTAATCTTCTTCGAGATAATCGATCATATCCTCAAAACGGTTTAAGGCAGCATCAATAAGCATAATGGAATATTTCTTATTGTGGACCCCGTTCCCGAATTTGACGATGTTTAGATTTTCTTGTCCTTGTTTGAGCATCTGCTCGGCTTCGGCCAGCTTGGATTTAGAAAGCTTGAGCTTGGCTTTTTTAAGAGCTGCCATGGCCTCTTGTTCGATCTCCTTTGAATATTTGATTTCCTCTGCCAGCTCCTTATTCCAATCCTTGAGCATCTTTTTATGATCTTTGGTGTGGCAGCTAACGCAGGTTTTGGCTGAGGCCGTCAAAATCATTTGACCTTTGGCGTTGAACTTTTTTTCTACGTGACATCCAAGGCAGTTGGTCCGGGCCTTGTACATGAAATCCGGAGTTTTTGAGACGCCCGGACGTTTCGGTCCGGATGCCAGAAGACGTTGATAGCGATGGGCCTGGGGATGGCAAACCGCGCAGCCGGGGAGTTTGGGCTGGTTTACAGGGTCATTTAAATGTGAATTGGCATAGGCTTGGATGATAGGCTGGTCTAAATCCGCCTTGGTGTGTAAAATTGGCTGGTGACAGTCCAGGCAGCGGGCGTTTTTAACGGTCACGTGTTTCTGGTGCATCAGTTTTTCGTTGATGTCTCTCTCGGTGAACTTGGTCTGGTCATGACACGCGAGGCAGTTCTCCTTTTTGATTTGTCCGGCATTCAGGATTAAAGCGGTTTTAAGCTCGCCGTCTTTGAAAAAGGCCTCGTATTGGCCGCCTCCGGCGGCCTGGATGAGCTCAATATGGCAGCTGGCACAGGGGACTTTTGCCTTTTGGAGCATCTGATGGGTAATCGGTTTTTCGCCGGATGTCTGGATCGGTTTTTTGGGCAGCTCATGGCAGAGTTCACATTTGCCTCGGTCCTCGTTGAACTTGACGTGTTTAAAGTGACAGAGGTGACATGTGGCTTTGGCCACCTCGAATTTTTTCTTGTCGGTCTCATGCTGATGACAGGAAGTACAGTTGATTTTTTGACCTTTGATCTGGTGTTTCTTTTCCAGGTGAGGCTTGTGAACGAAAAGCACTTTTTCGGTGAATTTGATCTTTTTGGTTTTGAAGTCGTCGTCCGGTTTGCCGTGGCAATTGGCGGTCATGCAACTGGCGTCGGATATCCTCGGCCGGGTTCTGACGGTCTCACCGCCAAGCTGAATATAGGAGAATCGCTCCGGAGGTTTGTTGGGAATGTGAGTGCTTATGGTCGCCGTGCCTGAATCCAATGTCTTTTCCAGCCCTTCGGTCCCCTTGGGCGGGTAGTGGCATTCAACGCAGCCAACTTTATTATGTTTGCCTTTTTTCCAAAGATCATAGCCTTTTTGAACTACACCCGGGTAGGTCAGAATGTGGCAGTATCCACAAAAAAACTGAGGCTGAGGGGGATCCGGCTGCGAAAGCTTGGTACCAAGCTGCGCCTTTTGATCCGCCCACAACACCGAGCTAAACAAAACAAGGATTACCATCGTGAGCATGAAAAAAAACCGAAATATGATCCGGGGTTCAGACTTCTGTCTTATCTGTTGGATCTGAGTCATTTTTGTAGATACTCCTTAACCAAAAGAAAAGTTCCTCCGGATCAACCGGTTTGTTAATACATGCATAAATGTGGTTGCATAGCGCCTCTTTTAAATGCGGATGAAACCGGTCACTGGACAAGCATAGAAAATAAACCTTCGGGTATTTTACTGTCAGCTTTCGGATGGCCCAGTTGTCAATCTGAACAGTATCAATGTCCATAAGAACCACAAGGCATTCGACTTCCTGAATCAGCTTTGCCAGATTCGATAAAGAATGTATTGGGATGGTGCGATATTGACGATCATTCAGCATAGCGCACAGCCCATGGCACTGGTTTTCATCAGCATCGAGAACCATTATCTTCTTTTCCATCCGGACGCGTTCCCCCTGGGCTATTCATGAGCGAAAAAAACGAGGTCGAATTTGCAATTATGATACTACATTGTAGCAATTTATAGGCCAAGATCGTGAGTTCTGCCATTATCGTGGGGCAATTTTTTGAATACATACAGAAGTGTTAATTTAACTATCTAAAACAAATGCTTAAAATGTCTTTTAAGCGAAACAGACCTGTGGACAAAAAATTTCGGGAAAGGGCGGGAATAGCGGGGGGTATACCGACAAAGAAATCACAGTATATGTCATGATTTGGGACATAAAGAGCTCGATTTTAATATTTATTGTAAAAAAAGGAACTTGCCTCTGTTCCATAACGGGACATCTTTTCTTCTACATTACATTTTGGACACAGGTTATTTTTGATATGCGATATGGGATGGGAATTAATGTGTGGTGGGTCTATTAATTTTGTATTTTTTGAGTTTAACATAAAGGGTGTTACGGCCGATTCCCAGGTGACGGGCTGACTTCTTAATGTTCCAGTTGCATTCTTCCAGGACATCCTTAAGGAGTATTATCTCATTTTCCATCAGGGTTCCGTGCGATCCAGCCGGAGCTGATGTGCATGTATTACGAAACATAGGGGGCAGATCTGAAACCTCTATCTGATTACCTTTGGCCAATACGGTTGCGTGCTCGATACTGTTTTCAAGTTCACGAACATTGCCGGGCCAGGGGTAATCAAGAAGAAGCCGCATCGCATCTGGGCTAAAGCCTTGAACATCCTTGCCCTGTTCTGCAGAGAATCGGTTCAGAAAGTGCCGGATCAGAAGCGGGATGTCGTTACCCCGTTTTCTGAGTGGCGGCAAAAAGATCGGAATTACATGAAGACGGTAATAAAGGTCCTCACGGAAGCTGCCGTTTTTCACTTCCTGAAGAAGGTCCTTATTGGTGGCGGCCAGGATACGCAAATCCACGGAAAGGGTTTGTTCACCGCCTATACGCTCAAATTTTTGACTCTGGATCACCCTTAGCAACTTGATCTGCGCTGATGGTGAAATTTCTCCGATTTCATCTAAAAAAACGGTGCCGCGGTGAGCCTGTTCGAAACGCCCGGCTTTCTGACGAAGGGCTCCGGTGAACGCTCCTTTTTCGTGGCCGAAGATTTCACTTTCCAGGAGCGTTTCCGGATAGGCGGAACAATTCACCACCACAAAAGGCTTGTCCTTACGATGACTTAGGTGATGGATGGCATTGGCTACCAGCTCTTTGCCGGTGCCGCTTTCACCCTGAATAAGAACAGAGGTATCTGTGGGGGCAATATCCTCAATAAGCTTGTAGATTCGCTGCATTATAGGATCTTTTCCAATGATTCCGCTAAAAGCAGTTATATTTTCAATGCGGCTTTGGAGGTGGCGGATTTCTTCCTCCTGCAACACGGCACGCTTGATTGCTCCGGAAGTTTGATTCAAAATCAGTTCAAGCAACTCCATTTCTTTGGTTTCGCCACGGCATTTTTCAGAAAAGGCTACGAGCATTGCGCCCAAAGACTGATTCTGATGATGAATTGGAAAAATGGCCAGATTCTCTCCTTTTTTAAAGCCCCTCGGGACAATGGGCGGGTGAAAGGTGTTGGTACTGATCCATGTTATTTTTTGCAACCCTTCCAAAACCGAATCGACGGCCTCCAAGGGCTTTTTTCCAAGAGTTTTGGATTCACTATCTGATAAAACGAAAAGTGTATCCCGACTGCCGGTGAAAACGAGAAGCACCATTTCCTTGCAGGCCAGGATACGTTGAAATTTTCGAATTAGATATGTGCCGACATCACTTAAATTCGGTAGCGCTCCGATTTCCTGAACAATAGCTAAACAGCTTTGGGTCTGATTATGAGCTCGATCCAACTCTTTGGTATTCTCTTCAAGTCGAATAGTATAATCTTTGATGCGAACGATCATTTTATTGAAAGAAGTGGCCAACTTTCCCACCTCATCATCATGACCTTTCAATTCAATTCCCGCCTCCAGGTGTTTTTCATCAATATTTTCGACGGCATCTGACAGCTCCGTCAGCGGTCTTGTGATCCGTCTAATGAAGAAAAAGCTTAAAGCCAGTGCCAAAAGAAGGATTACAAGTGTGAAGGCGCTCATTTGAAACCATAACAGAGCTATTTGACGCTTAAAAGGTGCTTCGGAAAGCCCCAGACGCAGTACGCCTGTCTTCCCGGAAAAAATTGGCCAGGCAATATCAAGATAGCGTTTGCCGGTGATCGATGCTATTTTCTGAAAATTTCCGGTTTCGCCGGCAATGATATGGTTGGCATTTATTAGCTCTGTCGGAACTCCCTGGCTAAAGGTATGGGCCAAGATCTGGTTGTTTTTGATAATAAAAAAGTAGCTGAGATTTGGATTGCTGCTGATCTTGTCATCCAACATTTTCTGAAGCGCGACCAAATCATTGATCAGTATTTTATCCGCGGCATCCATCGCCAAATCATGAGCCAGGTTTTCTGCCTGGGCTTTTGCCGCCATGAAAATGCTGCTGCTGTAATGATGCGTAACCAGTAGAGAGATGAGCAGGCCGCTGGTGACCACAAGCATTGAGACCGCCACCAGCAATTTACTTCTTAAGCTTTGCATTCGCATGTGTTGTTTTCTCCGAAAGACTCAACGTCTGTTTCATTCGTCGAATAGGATCGTACCATGTTTTTTTGGGAACGATGAAGCGATCAATCATCAATTCGGCGAGAATTCTTTTGCCGTCGGAGTCTATATGCATGGAAAACAGCGCTTGACGGATACGTTCTTTAACTTTTCCCGAAAGATATGTGGAAGCCACTACCGGGGGATTGCCGAATGACTCTGATTTTCTTATGATACGGGTTTTGGAGGTGTTGACAGGGTCTCTACGATTGTAATATTCCCAGATGTGGCCGTCAACGGCGGCGCCGTCCACCAGTTTTCTGGCCACCGCCAGGATCGAATTGTCGTGGCTGTAAGTATAAATGCTTTTTTTAAAAAAAGTGTCAGGTGTCTCCCTTTGCTGCAACAGCCAATAGACCGGGACCAATCTCCCGGTATTAGATTCCGGATCAGTAAACGCAAAGGTTCCACCTCTTAAGTTTTCCAGGTTTTGAAACCGGCTATTCTTGTGAACGATCAGGTAAGACTGGTAGAAGTTTGATCCATTTACCTGCGGGATGGCAAGAACTTCAAAACCGTATTCTTGATCTCCGCCAGTATAAGGACCCGAACATATAAAGCCCAGATCAAGCTGCCGTTCAACAAAAAGCTCGTTGATTTCGCCATAGGTTTTTCTCTGAATAAGATGAACTCTTCGTTCCAATTTACGGCCAAGATAATCTAACAGTTCGCGATAATGAACAACGGTCTCTTTCGGAGAGACCATAGCTGCTACCGCCACTCTTAATCCAGTGTTTTCATCATATCGGCTTTCTGTTCGATTCACTTTGACGATTTTGGAAAAATCGACCGATGTATAACCGGTTTCATTGTTGCAGCTTAAGGAAAAAAGCAGTATCAAAACGAGAAAAAATCTTAAAGGAAATAGGGGGGTGTTAGCACGCTTGCCGTACTTTGGCGAAAATATCTGATTCTTGCATCAAACATGGCTTTAAAATACGCTTTTTCCTAACAGTCTTCAGCCTTCAGCCTATCCACCTGAGTAGTTACCATAAAAGAATTCAATGTATACTACAATGTATCATTTAATGTCAACGGAATATTCTCCAAATCAAGTCAAAACTCGATTGGGCGTTATCCCTATTGTTTGCGCAATGTCGGATTATTAAAGAACTCCTTAGTAGTGCCCATCCACGAATTTTTGGTCCCCCTTCTCCAACCAAATTGGAGAAGAACCTAAAGAATATCAGGCGTCCTTCCGAAAAGGTTGACAATGCAGGATCGTGTCACTATATTTCATCCAATTGTTGAAAATTTTTAGAAAAAAATAAATGAAAGGAAATACGGTTATGGCAAAGGGAATTATGGAAATAGGAGACAGCAGTTTTGATTCCGAGGTGCTGCAGGCTGAAAAACCTGTTCTGGTCGATTTTTGGGCACCTTGGTGCGGGCCATGCAGGGCCATCGCACCCATCGTCGAAGAACTTGCAGAAGCTTTTGGTGACACGGTCAAATTCACGAAATGTAATGTTGATGAAAACCCGGTTACACCTACCAAATATGGCATAAAATCAATCCCCACGCTTATTTTTTTTAAAGACGGAAAAGTTCTGGACAAAATTGTCGGTATCGTTGCCAAATCAAGGCTCGAAGAGATGATAACGAATACATAACGGGAAATTTGCAGATGAAAAACGTTGATTACGATCTCGTTATTATCGGCGGTGGACCCGCAGGGCTTACCGCCGGTCTTTATGCATCACGTGCCAGATTGAAGGTAATTCTGGTTGAAAAAATCGTGGTCGGCGGACAAATCGTTATCTCCGACTGGATCGAAAATTATCCCGGATTCCCGGAAGGGCTCAGCGGTCCCGACCTGGCTCAGAGATTGACCGAACAAGCCAAAAGATTTGGCCTCAATATCGAAAATAATGAGGCAGTTTCTGTGGATTTGTCTGATCAGGTCAAGACGATCGTTTTAAACGACAGAAGCGTTACGACACACACCATTATTATTGCAACCGGTGCTTCTCCCAAAAAACTGGGTGTCCCCGGGGAAGAAATGTTTTACGGCAAAGGCGTCTCTTCTTGCGCCACTTGTGATGCCCCGTTCTTTAAAGACCGCATCGTCGCTGCTGTGGGCGGGAGCGATACCGCTGTAAAAGAGAGTTTATTTCTGACCAAATTTGTTGAAAAGGTCTACCTTATTCATCGAAGAGACCGATTACGTGCAGAGATGATTCTTCAGGAACAGGCACTTGCCAATGAAAAAATAGAAATTATATGGGATTCTGTATTGACAGGTATTAAAGGTTTTACCAATGTAGAAAATATTACCGTTCAGAATGCCAAAACAAAAGAAGAAAAAACACTTTCCGTGGATGGCTGCTTTATATGGGTGGGTGAGATTCCCAATACAAAATTTCTGGCCGAAGGGATCAAATTGGATGAAAAGGGTTTTATTGTAGCAAACTTAAATATGGAGACTTCAGTTCCCGGAGTATTTGCGGCCGGTGACGTCAGAAATACCCCTTTGCGCCAGGTTGCAACCGCTGTGGGTGACGGTGCTGTTGCCGCTTTCTCAGCGGGACATTACATTGAAAACCTTAAGAAATGAAACGGATTATTGCCTTACTTCTGGTTTTATTGCTTGTAATTTCAGGGTGTGCTTGGTTTGAGACCAAAGAGGAGAGAACTGCACAGGAACTTGTAAGCGACGGGATAGATCAATTCAATGACGGAGATTATAAAAAAGCGATAGAATCCTTTGAAAACCTGAAAGATTGGTACCCTTTTAGCAAATTCGTGATTCTCGCGGAACTTAAAACGGCCGATTCGTATTACCATTTAAAAAATTATGAAGAGGCTGTGGCCGGATATGAAGAGTTTGAAAACCTTCATCCCCGGAATGAAGCCATTCCTTATGTCATCTATCAGACCGGACTCTGTTATTTTGAGCAGATCGATACCATTGACAGAGATCATACCCCAGCCAATAAAGCACTGGAAATTTTCATGCGTCTTCAAAAGCAGTTTCCAGGGGATTTATATGCAAACAGAGCTGAGGAACATATTAAAAAATGCATAAAAATTCTTGCCGGGCATGAATTTTATGTGGCATTTTTTTATTTTAAGCAAAAACACTACAAAGCAGCCCTGAGCCGTTTCAAGTGGGTCCTCACCAATTATCCGGATGTGGGGGTTCACGAAAAGGCGCTTCAGTATATTGCGCTCTGTGAAGATCTCTTAAAAAAACAAGAGGGAAAATAGAAAAAAATCTTTACATACATAATGTTGTGATGTATAAAACCGAGTTCTCATACCCTAAATGAGCACAAAAAAAATTGAGAAAACCCATTGAACCTTGTGCAATCCGACGTTCAATCGATTAGAGTTTTAGATTTAAAAGGAGTCATAACCATGTCCAAAATATGTGAAATATGTGGTAAAAAACCGATGGTTGGCCACAATATAAGCCATGCCCATAATTTAACGAAACGCCGATTCAATCCAAACCTGCAGCGGGTGCGAACATTGCATAACGGCAGGGTCAAAAGAATGGTCGTCTGTACCAACTGTATAAAATCGGACAATATCGTTAAAGCGCCCTAGACCGCAAAAGGTCCTGCCCCACGGATTAGTTGTCCATTCTCTTTACTTCCTGAATATGTTTTATCTTTTTGATGGACAGGAGAATCTTATTTAATTGGTTGGTATCTTCAACGGTTATGGTAAAAAAACTATCTACCATTTTGTTTTCCCGTGTTTCGGTGTTTGCGCTGATTATATTTGCCTCGTTTTTACTGATAATGGCCGCAATATCAGCGAGTAATCCTACTCTGTCGTAAGAACGAATCCGGATTTTTACAGGATATGCATCTGTAAGATCCACATTCCACTCCACGTCAATTTGTCGTTCGGGACTCATTTTCAAGGCATTAACACAGCTGGTTCTGTGAACGGTAACTCCGAAACCTCGCGTAATATAACCTGTAATCGGATCACCGGGAACCGGCTGACAGCACCTGCCGAACTTGATAAGGATGTCATCGACGCCTTTTACCATCACACCCGCTTTCAGTTTCTTTTTCCGTACACGGCCGATGATTTTGTTCAGTATCGATTCGTCCTCTTCTTTCTCGGGTTTCGGCACGATCTTTCGAATGATCTGAAGGGGGGTAATTTTCCCGTAACCGACGCTTGCAATGAGATCGTCCACCTTCTTAAAGCCGAAATGCTCTACCACCTTTTCCATCTCTTCTGATTTCAGTTGGGTATTGAAATTGAGGCGGTATTTACGGAAAGCCTTTTCACACATCTCTCGGCCAAGTGTCTGATCCTGGATCGGGCTTTGACGGTTTTGACAAAATTGAGCCAGTCTTTGCTGGGGTGGTGTTTTTTGGATGTGATTATCTCCACCGTATCACCGGTTTTTAATTCATATTGCAAGGGGACAATACGGCCGTTTACTTTGGCACCGGTGCACTGATTCCCGACTTCTGTGTGAATTAAATAGGCAAAATCTACAGGTGTTGCGCCTCTGGGAACCGTTTTGATTTCCCCCCGAGGCGTAAAAATGTAAACATCATCAGGGAAGAGATCGATGCGGACATTTTCCAAAAATTCATCTGGATTTTTATAATCTTCCTGGTTTTCTACAAGGTTTTGTATCCAGGAGAACGCTTTATTGGTCTTCTCATCGAGGTGAAGACCTTCCTTATAACTCCAGTGTGCAGCAATGCCCGATGAGGCGACCTTATCCATCTCCCAGGTTCGAATCTGTATCTCTATTCGTTCACCCACCGGCCCGATAACGGTGGTATGGAGGGACTGGTACATGTTCGGCTTGGGAACACCGATATAGTCCTTGAACTTTTTAGCAACCGGTTTCCAAAGAGAATGGATCAAACCGAGCACTTCATAGCACTGAGATATTGAATCGAGGGTTATTCTAAACGCAATAATATCGTATACTTCTTCAAATGAAAGATTTTGTGAGATCATTTTTTTATAGATGCTGAAGAGGTACTTGTACCTACCACTGATTTCACCTTTAAGATTGTGTTCATCCAACTTATTCTCGATGAGGTTTTTGACCGTTTCTATATATTTTTCACCTTCCTCTCGATCTTTGTTTACAAGGCTTTCAATCTTGGAATATTCTTCGGGCTGAAGATACATAAACGATGTATCTTCGAGGTCCTTTTTTATCCAATAAATACCGAGACGTCCGGCAATGGGGGCATAGATATCGAGGGTTTCCTTTGCAATTTTTTTCCTTTTTGCCTCCGAGTGAAACCTTAATGTTCTCATATTGTGAAGTCGATCCGCCAGTTTGATCAAAATGACCCGAATATCATCCGCCATGGCGAGGATCATCTTTCGGATGCTTTCGGCCTGGCGTGCCTGAGAGCTGCTGTCAAAGGGGAGTACGCTCAGTTTGGTCACACCCGAGACGATATGTGTCGTTTCCTTCCCGAACATCTCATCTAATTCTTCCAGGGTGGCGTGGGTATCTTCGACCACATCATGCAACAGCCCCGCCGCAACGCTGACAACGTCGAGTTTCATGTCTGCCAGAATGCCGGCCACCGCCAGGGGATGGTAAAGATAGGGTTCACCGGAGAGGCGAACCTGTCCATCGTGTACTTTGGCGGAAAAAATATAGGCACGATCGATGAGGTCAAGATCGGCATCCGGGTAATACTCGGTAACTTTATCGATTATGTCGTTGATACGGATCATGGTAGAACTATACTCCAACTCCCTCCGCAATTGAAATACTGGAATAATGGAGTCGTGGAATGATGGGATTAAAGAAATCTTGGATATTTAAAAATGTTATTTTTTTTATCCCCATTGTTCCAATATTCCATCACTCCAACATTCCATATAGGCGTCACCAATCTGTTGCAACTTTAAAGCTCATGGATTCAGTGTGTTGTAGAAATTGCAAGACCTTTACTCAATACGCCTTTGCAAAGACAACCCGTTCAGTGCTGGGAGTGTCACAGCATATACACTTGCCGTTTTCAGACGGGTTCTCCAGGGGAATGCATCGGATCGTAACACTCAGGTCTTCCTTTATTTTCGATTCGCACTGATCTTTCCCGCACCAGTGGGACAGCGCAAATCCACCGTGAATTTCAGGTTTTTCCGGGGTGTCGGGCGTGAAAAATTCATAAAAATCTTTATTGTCATCGATAGCAATGGTATTGGCTTTTCTGAACGACCGGGTACGTTCAAGAAGTGTGTCCTGTATTTCGTCCAGGATCTTGGCGATATCTCCAACAAAATGATCCCGTTGGGCAGATATCTTGTCCTTATGCCCCTTGTCTCTCCGACCCACATATACGGAATTTTCGGCAATATCTCTGGGGCCGATTTCTACCCGGACCGGTATCCCTTTTTTAATCCATTCCCATCCCCTGGCACCGCCGATGTTGCGTTCATCGACTTCCACACCAATGCGACGATTATGATAAAATTGATCCTTCAGCTCTTTTTCAAGACTTTCCACATAGGTCATAACCTTCATCCGGTCTTCGGGTTTTCGGATAATGGGCATCAAAACCACGTGAGAGGGAGCAACTTTGGGCGGAAGAATGATACCGTCATCGTCGCCATGGGACATGATGAGACCCCCGATCAGTCGTGTGGATGAACCCCACGAAGTTGTCCAGGCGTATTCTTCCGTTTCTTCGGCGGTCTGATACTTTATTTCTGAAGCCCTGGCAAAATTTTGTCCCAAAAAATGTGAAGTGCCCGCCTGCAGGCCTTTTTTGTCCTGCATCATGGCTTCGATACACAAGGTGTCAACAGCCCCTGGGAATCTTTCGACAGCCGTTTTTCTTCCTTTGATGACCGGCATGGCCAGGAATTCTTCGGCAAGTCATCTTTCGACAGCCGTTTTTCTTCCTTTGATGACCGGCATGGCCAGGAATTCTTCGGCAAGTCTTGCATAAACATCGAGCATCATTTGCGTCCGTTCTCTGGCTTCTTCTGCAGTAGCGTGGACCGTCTGGCCCTCCTGCCACAGGAATTCGCTGGTCCGCAAGAAAAGACGGGTTCGCATCTCCCATCTGACAACATTTGCCCACTGGTTAATCAGAATGGGAAGATCGCGATAGCTCCCCACCCATCTGGAAAATGATTCTCCGATGATGGTTTCAGACGTCGGTCGGACAATCAGAGGTTCATTCAGCGGGCCTGCGGGTTCAAGTTTGCCGACGGCGTTTTTCTCAAGTCTGTGGTGTGTAACAATAGCACATTCTTTTGCAAAGCCTTCCACATGCTCAGCTTCTTTTTCTAGAAAAGAAAGGGGTATAAAAAGCGGAAAATATGCATTTTTTACCCCGGTTTCCTTGAACATGTCATTGAGTGCGCCCACGATATTTTCCCAGAGGGTATATCCCCAGGGTTTTATCACCATACATCCTCTCACCGGTGAACGTTCAGCCATATCCGATGCTTTGATTACCTGCTGATACCATTCCGGATAATCTTCAGTTCGCGTTGGTGTAATTGCAGTTTTGATTTGTTTTCCCATTCTGAAGTCCTTTAATTCGTGTAATACATTATATCTTTATTTCTTTAAAATGTTGTCCCGAAATTTTTAGCATGAAATCGAATCGATTAAGGTTTTTTCATAGTGATTCCAAATTCTTTCGAGGGGTCTCCAGTGAAAAATTCAACCCAACCTGAAGCCCGTTTGAAATCGATTGGTTTTAAAGAACGACACGATGACGGATTCGTCAATCTCTCAATTCATCAAGTTTATCAACTTCAGCCAGTAAAACATCCACAAGTTTGTCTTCAGGAACCTTTTTTATGACCTTTCCTTTCTTGAACAGA
>JAFCZV010000094.1 GCA_019314155.1 Deltaproteobacteria bacterium | reverse complement strand
GTGAAGTGAATATTTTACAACCCGAGGGGATTTTTTAACCTTTGTGGGGTTCCCCTTGCCAGGAATCTGGTCCTGATCGAGCTGAACCAGAGAAACAGTGGACGCTCCAAGGCAAATCCCCAGCGACCTTATTTTTTCTGAGAAAAGCCTTTCCTGATTCAGTTGCCCTTTTGAATCTTCATAATTCATTGGAAGCTCAATCCTCGATCGAGAAAATGTATTTGTTATGAAACGACCAAAGTTGCGCTGAAAACATGTGCCGATTGGATTAGGAGTATAAAAAAAACCGGTTTGTGTGTCAAAGAAAAAGTGGCGGCATACTGACAAAACGAGGACCGACGAATTTGTTCTTGTTTCAAAATTTATTCCATGCTATCAAACCGCATTTAAAAAGACCTTTTATACAAGTATTTTCATGATGAATGTTTATGAGGAGGAAGATTGAATGATACAATTAAACAGAAGTGTAGGTATAATTCTGGTTCTAATTGTTGGATTCCTGGTGCAGTTGCTCTTTTCACTTGCAGACGTAAAAGATACGCCGAATAAAGCTGTTGTGGAATTTAGCAAAGCATATTTTCAGCTTGATCGATCAATGGCGGATAGAATCTGCAAAAAACAACTGACAAACGACGATGTCGATATAGTCGATCAATATCTATTCCTCACAGCAAAAGAGGCAAAGGAAAGAGGGTTTGATATAAATTTCATGAAAAACAAACTCTACCACATAGAAACCGAAACCCTTTCAAAAAATGATACCACCGCCAAAATTCGGATAACCGGCAAAACAAGAGTTGCCATCAATCATGTTTATCCGATTGTCGCGCAACTATTTAACATCGGTGCAACCCATGAGGTTGACGAAACCTTCAACATCATCAAGGAAGACAGCCGGTGGAAGGTTTGCGGAACCCTTTTTTCTTTGCCCTAATATGGAGAATGAAGTTAAAAAGACCAAATTGATATAATTTTTCAAGCGACCGGAAAATATGGAAATTATATATGCTCGTTTTCGTAAACGAGCCCGCCAGATTGTTTCTCGCTACCCATCTCCCGACTTTTACCAAGATCATTCTTTCGCAAATGAATTGTCCCGCCATTATTTTGAAACCAATTTTTTAACCGCAGAATTACGGGAATTTGTTGCAGAACAATTAGAAGAAAATTTTGGGCATGGCCTTGAGCACGCTATCAAGGTGGCCATCGATGCAGGCGCTTTGATGATCGTTGAGAACAAACTTGCCGAGCAAACCGACAACCGAATAATTCGCAGAATTGTCGTTGTCCAGTGCGCCGGTCTCCTCCACGACATCAAACGCAGGCAAGAAAATCACGCCATCAAAGGATCTGACCATGCAAGGAAGGTTCTGAAACCCTATCCTTTTGACCCCGGCGAAGTTGACGATATCTGCAGAGCGATTCGAAATCATGAAGCCTTCAAACCCACTGTAAAATCAGATACCGTTGAAGGTGCGCTTGTTTCCGACTGTCTCTATGATGCCGATAAATTCCGTTGGGGACCTGACAATTTTACAGATACGGTGTGGGCCATGGTATCATATTTTAATATCCCTGTTGTCGAGTTTATGGATCTTTATCCTGAAGGAATGGAAAAGCTTGCCAAAATAAAGCATACCTTCCGAACACGCACCGGAAAAAAATACGGTCCCCAGTTTATAGATTTGGGTGTTGCAATCGGCAAAGAACTCTTTAATGTTATTAATAAAGAGCTTGCGCACTTATTATAACCCTAATGATCGAAAATGCGTGAGGTGCGTTTGATGAGAAGGGACTCTTCCCGGAGTAACAACGCCGGCTTGAATGTTCGCTGGTTGGTTACATTCGTTGTGATAACTGCCATAACGATGTTTAGTTTGAGTGTAAATATCGAAGCCGGTGAGAATGATTTTCCGTTTAATCCGGGTGAAAAACTGACGTTTCAGCTTAAATGGATGTTTATACCGGCCGGAGAAGGCGTTCTTGAGGTACTTCCCATAGAAACCATAGATGGTGTCAAAGCATACCATTTTTTACTGACGGTAAAATCGAATTCCTTTATCGATCATTTTTACAAGGTTCGGGATAAAATAGATGCCTATACAGACATTGAGATGACCCATTCGATCCTTTACAAAAAAAAGCAGCAGGAAGGAAAAACACATAGAGATATTGTTGTGAATTTCGATTGGAGAAATAACAAAGCCGTATATTCCACATTGAAGGAGAAGCGTCCGCCGATTGATATATTACCCGGATCATTTGATCCATTATCCGCCTTTTATTTTGTCCGTCTTTTTGATCTTGAAAAAAAATCAGCCATTGAACGTCCGGTAACGGATGGAAAGAAATGTATCATTGGCAAGGCAGCTGTTATCAAAAGAGAAACACTTAAACTGGCAAGCGGAACCTATGATACCTTTTTAATAGAACCCGAGATCGAACATGTCGGCGGTGTGTTTGAAAAAAGTAAGGATGCTAAAATCCAGGTATGGGTCACAGCGGATCACCGGCGAATTCCCGTTAAATTAAAGAGCAAAGTTGTTGTTGGAAGCTTTGTTGGGGAGCTTGTATCGGCTACAGGCTTAAAGTGAGACCTTTGGAAAACGCCCCCTTTTGCCCAATTCCGGCTTCCCCGATGAGCGGGATTTGTCAACAGGCTCAAATTTTAATCCTCAAAATACAAAATGTATTCCTGTGGTTAAAATTTTCGCCTTCCTTGGCCTTGGACAAAATTGAACATTTTTCAAAGGTCTCAAAAATATGGTGCCAGATGAAATCCATAGAAAATAAAAATGGTTCAAATAACGGAGCTTTGTCTGGAATATTGGTTCTGGATCTGTCCCGTTTGCTGCCAGGACCGTTTTGTTCCATGATTCTGGCAGACCATGGTGCACGTGTGATTTCGGTGGAAGACAAACGTTTTTTATCTGACGATCTCTTCATTTCCGAGGTCAATCGAAACAAAGAGCACATGTCCTTAAACTTGAAAACCCAGGAAGGCAAAGAGATTTTTTACCGTCTGGTTGATAAAGCGGATGTCTTGCTGGAAGGGTTTCGACCAGGGGTTGTTCACAGGCTGGGTGTTGACTATGAAACGGTTCGTTCCATCAATCCCAAAATCATTTACTGTTCCATTACCGGATATGGCCAGACCGGGCAGCATAAGAATCGAGCCGGACACGACGTGAACTTCCTTGGCTATTCGGGTGTTCTCGATCTTATGGGAGAACCGGACCGGCCGCCATCCATCCCCGGAGTCCAGATTGCAGACATTGCAGGAGGGGGGATGAACGCCGCTATCGGCGTCCTTCTGGCGCTATGGGCCAGGGAAAGGACCGGAAAAGGTCAGCATATCGATATTGCTATGACAGATGGAATGGCCAGCCTTCTGCCGCTGCCGCTGTTTTTTCATCAACGTACTGGAGATGCCCTAAGGCGCGGTGACTCGCTGTTCTCTCACCGCTTCGCTTTTTATAACACCTATGAAACAGCCGATGGCCGCTATATCTCCATCGGTGCTGTGGAGCACCGTTTCTGGAAACAACTTTGTGAATATTTAGGTGTTCCGGAGTATGCCGCTCTCCAGCATGATGAAAAATGCAGGGAAGAGATTCTCGATTTCATGCGGACCACTTTCAAGAAAAAGACGATTTCCCAATGGGAAACTGAACTTGCCGGTCTTGATGTTTGCTGGGGACGAATACAGAATCTCAAAGAAGTACTGGAAGATCCTTATTTCAGAGAAAGGGAAATGGTTGTTGATATACGACAAAAAAACGGGGTAGAATACAAAACCCTCGGTGTCCCGATTAAGTTAAGTGAAACCTCCGGATCCGTTCGAACACCGCCGGTGGATTTTGGAGAAAGCACGGTCCCTATTCTTCAAGAACTCGGTTATACCGAAAACCAGATAAAATCGTTTGCCAAAAAAGGGATTTTTTAAAGTATCGAATTGCTATCAATGGTATCCCTTGATTTGTACCTGTAGGATACGTTATTTGGAAGGTAGAATGGTAATGACTAAAAACATATTGGTGATCGATGATAAAACGGACGATTTAAATAATATTACGACCTTATTAAAAGACGTAATTCCTGATTGCCGGGTGATTGCCGTCCGATCCGGTTTGGAGGGATTAGAACGCGCAAAGACCGAATCCCCTGTTGCCATTTTTCTGGGCATTGACGCACCGGAAATGGAGAGGCATTCGGTTTGTAAACGGCTGAAATCTGACGTAAACACCCAACAAACCCCGGTTATTATGATGATGGAGGCCCAATCGGACCCCAATAGTTATGTTAAGGGATTGGAAGCCGGCGCTGACGTTTTTTTGAATAAACCGGTTAACCGTGCTGATTTAAATGCGCAGATCCGTATGGTATTACGCGTCGATGCATTGGAAAAAGAAAAGACCCAACTTAAAAAGCAGCTTCAACATGCACAGAAGATGGAGGCCATTGGAACGTTGGCGGGAGGTATTGCGCATGAATTCAACAATATTCTTTTTCCCATAATCGGCTACACCGAAATGAGCATGTACGATATCCCCGAAAACAGCAAAACCCGAAAAAATCTGGCAGCCGTCCTAAAAGCAGCCGACCGGGCTAAGGACCTTATTCAGCAGATTCTCAATTTCAGCAGAAAAGGCGGGCAAGAGAAGAGCCTTTTAAAAATTCAATATGTTATAAAAGAAACGCTCAAGCTGTTGAGAGCGTCGTTTCCGGCAACCATAGAAATCCGCCAGAAGATTGACAACGCCTGTGGTCCTGTAGCGGTCGATCCGTCGGAAATACAACAGATCTTAATGAACCTTAGCACTAATGCATACCAGGCCATGGAAGAAAAAATCGGTGTACTGGAGATAACCCTCTCGGAGGTTATTATAGATTCCAGCGATGTATCCTCCAATATGGATCTGAGTCCTGGAAACTACCTGCAACTGGCGGTTAAAGATACAGGCCATGGCTTTGAAACGGATCAGATAAAGCATATTTTCGATCCGAACTATCGAATCAACAACCAAAATGAAGGCATCCGGACGGGTTTTGGCATGGTATATGAAATTGTCCAAAGCTATAACGGGTATATCGACGTTGATAGTGAACCGGGTCAGGGAACGACAGTTAGCGTTTACCTGCCGCTGCCCCATAGAGAATCCGAAACAGTGTCGCATGCGTCCACCGAAGCCGATATGCCAACGGGCAATGAAACGATTTTGCTGGTTGATGATGAAGAAGATGTGCTTGAAATGATGCATTTGATGCTGGAGAGATTCGGATATCGCGTTTTTCCAAAGATAAGCAGCATCGAGGCCTTCGAGGAATTTCGCAGGGAACCCGAGAAGTTCGATCTGGTTATCACCGACCAGACCATGCCCAAAATGACGGGAATGGAGTTGATCCAAGAATTGATGCGCATCCGCCCTGATATTCCGATAATTTTATGTACCGGATTCAATGAAAAAATAACGGAAGATAATACCAAGAGTCTCGGGATCGGCGCACTAATCAGTAAACCGGTCCGTGTGAAAGAGATTGCACTGAAGATCCGAGAGGTTTTGAACCGGAAATAGCTTGCAATTTGAAAGCACTGGCACATCTTCGGGGCATGCATAACCCGAACAACCCGGAAAAGTGGCTTCACGCTAGGAGAACACATGAAAAATTTCCATAAAAGCAGTGGTGAAAATTTCCATATTTTGGTTGTTGAGGATGATGAACTCATCCGGGATATGATAAAACAAAATGTGGAGAACGCCGGCTATGAATGCACCATCGCTGAAAGTGGGGAAGACGCTTTAAAGCTCCTCGATGAGGGCAAAAAAGATGTGGATGTCATCATAACCGATATCAGAATGCCAGGCCTCAATGGCATTGAATTAACCATGAAAGTAAAAGATAAACATGATTCCGACGTCATCGTTATGACCGGTTTTGCAGAAGATTTTACGTATGAGAAAGTGATTGAAGGCGGCGCAAGCGACTTTTTTCAAAAACCGATCAACCCCAGAGAATTGATGCTTAGGTTGAAACGGGTCCTCAAAGAGCGCATTCTCTTTGCTGAAAGAAATCAAGCGGACGCGGAACTTAAACAAAGTTTCGAAAAATTGCGAAGAGCTCAGGACCAAACGGTCGTCGCGCTGGCATCTGCGTCTGAGATTAGGGACCCATACACGTCCGGTCACCAACAGCGCGTTACCAAACTGGCGTGTTCTATAGCAGAGGACATGGGCCTTATAAAAAACCTTATTGAAGGACTCCGTATCGCAGGGTTGCTGCATGATATCGGAAAAATTTCTGTGCCTGCAGAAATTCTAAGCAAGCCCGGCAAAATAACACAGGACGAATATAACATCATTAAACAGCACTGCCAAATCGGATATGAAATCCTAAAAGGCATAGAATTCCCATGGCCTGTTGCCCAAATTGTTTTACAGCATCATGAAAAGATGAACGGATCAGGATATCCGTTAGGACTTACCGGCGAAGAAATTCTTTTGGAAGCAAAAATTTTGGCGGTTGCAGACGTAATAGAGGCCATGTCCTCCCATCGTCCTTATCGGCCCGGTCTCGGTATAGACAAAGCCCTGGATGAAGTCATGAACAACAAATCGACTTTTTTTGATCCAGCGGTGGCGGATACCTGCTGGGACCTTTTCTCCAGCGGCAAATTTAAATTCGAGTAAATATGTTCTGATTGAATTGCTTACGGTCGCAATTTTAATGAGCCTCAGGATAGTTCCGTTTTGATCGGGAAGCTGTCTGAGCAAATTAGAGCGCGTTAATGCGAACAGCAATGAGGGTGTCAAACTTGTTGATAATTATCATACGCCCGTCGTGTAATCTAAACACCTTAGACCTGTTCGCTTTTACGCGGTTTTATTTGCGAGTTCTTGCAGATTAAAACGGAATTATCCTGAGGCTGAAACGGGCAAGGAAACATAGTTCCCTGCTTCAAATATTTAAGCCGGTTTGGCAATTTTATCGGAAGCATCGCACA
>JAFCZV010000541.1 GCA_019314155.1 Deltaproteobacteria bacterium | reverse complement strand
GGAAACGATTCGGATTTTGACAGGCATGGTATCGTCTGTCCCACCGGTCTTATGAACCCGAACCACTACCTGTCCGTGGCCATATGGTACTTATTACAGAACAGACCCAAATGGGGAAAAGGGTTAGCCATTGGCAAAACGTTGGTCAGCAGCAGTATGATCGACAAAGTGGTTGCCGGACTGGAAAGGGAGCTTTACGAAGTCCCTGTGGGGTTTAAATGGTTTGTTGAAGGGATGCTGAATGGAACCGTGGCCTTTGGTGGTGAAGAAAGCGCCGGTGCTTCATTTTTGAGAAAAGACGGCACAGCATGGACCACCGACAAAGACGGGTTTTGCATGGCCCTTTTGGCTGCGGAGATATTGGCAAAGACATCAAAAACACCGGATGACATCTACCGCGACATATTGATCCCCAGATATGGCGAGCCTTATTACAAAAGAGTGGATAACCCGATCTCCGACGAACAGAAGACGGTTTTGAAAGGCCTGACACCCGATGCCATTAAGACGACCATTTTGGCACAATGTCCTATTACGGCAGTTATGACAACGGCTCCGGGCAACAAGGCCTCAATCGGCGGGGTCAAGGTCATGATCGATGACGGTTCCTGGTTTGCCATAAGGCCGTCAGGAACAGAGCCGAAGATGAAGCTTTACATCGAAAGTTTCGGGGGAGAAAAACGCTGGCAACAGATCCATGATGAGGCGTTGCCGTTGATATTTGGAGGGGATTGAAATGCCCAAAAAAATTGATCCGACAAAAACCGGTGCATGGCAGAAGCTTTCTTCTCACTACAACGAAATAAAAGATGCGCATATGAGAGACATGTTTGACGAAGACCCTGCCCGCTTCTCAAGGTTTTCCATTCAGTTTGAAGATATGCTGGTCGATTTTTCAAAAAACATCATCAATGAAAAAACGTTGAATCTGCTTTTGGAATTGGCCGAAGAAACCGGTGTAAAAGAGGCTATCGAAAACATGTTCTCAGGCGTCAAGATCAATGAAACCGAAAATCGTGCTGTGCTTCATGTCGCCCTCCGAAACCGTTCAAATTCGGCGATTATTGTGGACGGAAAAGATGTTATGCCGGATGTCAATGCCGTCCTGGAGCAGGTTGAGGAATTTTCAAAGAACATCATCTCAGGACAGTGGCTCGGTTACACGGGTAAATCAATCACCAACATCATCAACATAGGTATTGGCGGATCGGATCTTGGCCCTGTTATGGTAACAGAAGCGCTTAAACCTTATGCCAAGCGAAACATCAACGTGCATTTCGTTTCCAATATTGACGGGACGCATATTTCTGAAATACTCAAAAAGCTGAGCCCCGAGACTGCACTTTTCATGATCGCTTCAAAAACCTTTACAACCCAAGAGACCATGACCAACGCTTATACCGCAAGAAAATGGTTTCTTGAACACGCGAAAAACGAAAAACATATCGAAAAGCACTTTATCGCCTTATCCACAAATGAAACACAGGTGGCCACGTTCGGTATCCATACCGAAAATATGTTCAGATTTTGGGATTGGGTTGGCGGAAGGTATTCCTTGTGGTCAGCCATAGGCCTTCCCATTGCATGCACCATCGGCTATGAACACTATATTGATTTGCTCGAAGGCGCCCATGCAATGGACAGGCACTTCAAAGAAACGCCATTTAACGGCAATATTCCGGTTATTCTGGCACTGATCAGCATCTGGTACAACAACTTTTGGGGGTGTGAGACCGAGGCGATACTCCCTTACGATCAGTATATGCACAGATTCCCTGCGTATTTTCAACAGGGAAATATGGAAAGCAATGGAAAACGCACGGATAGAAACGGAAATGAAACAACCTATCAAACCGGTCCGATCATCTGGGGTGAACCGGGCACAAACGGCCAGCATGCATTCTATCAGCTCATTCATCAAGGCACCAAACTGATTCCTTGTGACTTTCTTGCTCCTGCCAGAAGTCATAACCCTGTTGGCAATCATCACCGGATACTGCTCTCCAACTTCTTGGCTCAGACAGAGGCGCTTATGAAAGGAAAAACAGAAGATGAAGTGAGATCGGAATTGAAACTACAACATATGGGCGAAGAAGAAATAGAAATGCTTTTGCCTCACAAAGTGTTTCAAGGCAATAAGCCGACAAACTCCATCCTGTTCAAACAGCTTTCGCCGAGAGCTCTGGGGAGACTGATCGCCATGTATGAGCATAAAATATTTGTTCAGGGTGTGATCTGGAATATCTATAGTTTTGATCAGTGGGGTGTTGAGCTGGGCAAACAGCTGGCAAAACAGATCCTGCCGGAGCTTGAAACGGATGACAACATTATTTCACATGACGCTTCAACAAACGGTCTGATGAATGTATTAAAAGAGATGAGGCGGAATTAACTAGTGCCCGTCCATAAATGGTCTTTTTGCCCAATCTCTGCGTTATGCTCAAAAAATAATCCTCGGAATATTACACATATGCCTGCGGTTATTTTTTTCGCATGCCTTGATATAGATCAAAAATCCTCACTTCTGGATGGACACTAACTATGACTTTTTGAGAGCTTACGAAAACGGCGGTTGACAATCCGGCTTGTCCCTGATAGCTGGATTTTATCCTTATTTTCAAAAATATATTCGTAAGCATTCAGGGGGTATCCCATTTCGTTTCACTCGGGTG
>JAFCZV010000540.1 GCA_019314155.1 Deltaproteobacteria bacterium | reverse complement strand
TGCTGCAGATATTGTGGCGAATGGCAGAAGGAAACAAAGACATAGGGTAAAAACAACCAGAACGTATTGCAGATAATTTTTTCCTCTCCTGTTCACCGCCCTTTCTTTTAAAAAGTATTTTTATCAAAGTGCCTTTCACCTAATCGATATTTTATAGGATATAGAGCCGCTCGTGCTATCCAAGTGCTCCACCATGACGTAATAGCTCCTGAACAGAACTGCCGCGTCTTGGAGGGATCATAGTATACGTATTTTGAAGGGGTACTTCATATTGGAAACCGCTGATAAAAGGTTAAATGATTAAAGTTGGTAAAAAGAAAAAATCACAATTGCAATTTGAGGAAAAAATCGAAAATAATGTCAACAGAACAAAGAATGTTCCAAAATAGAAATCAAATCGAGACTAAGGGCCAATTTTAAAATGGACCCGGCTGAAGTAAAGTATATAAAGATCTTAGCTTCGTCAAGACCTAAAAAAAATCCGTACCATTACCTTAGATTTCCCACCTGTTTTTCAACCGCGTCCAAGATTGCCCCACTTCGTATGAGTTGTATAGCCGCATCTATATCTTTGGCCAGAACACGGTCTTTGTCCAGATGGGGCACGGCATTTCTAATGACGGTATAAGCGGCGAGCGTTCCTTCACCCGGCTTAAGATTTGTAAAGAGATCCAATGCCTGAGCCCCGCACAGCAGCTCAATGGCAACGACATGTTCTGAATTTTTTACGACTTCTCTGCATTTCAGGGCGGAAATGGTTCCCATGGACACGTGATCTTCCTTGTTGGCTGAAGTTGGGATGGAGTCGACACAGGCAGGGTGGGAGAGGACTTTATTCTCCGAGACAAGGGACGCAGCGGTGTACTGTGCGATCATGAAGCCTGAATTGAGTCCGCCGTCACTGACGAGAAATGCCGGTAGTCCGCTCAGCTTGGGGTTAACCAGTCGCTCGATGCGACGCTCTGAAATGTTTGCAAATTCCGATACAGCCATACAGAGAAAATCCATGGCAAGGGCGATCGGTTGTCCATGAAAGTTTCCACCCAGCAGGAATTCCTGCGATTCCGGAAAAATCAGTGGGTTATTTGTTGAGGAATTCATCTCGGTTTCGACCACATTTTTGGCGTAAGCAATGGCGTCCTTGCTCGCGCCGTGAACCTGAGGGGAACATCGTAGGGTATAAGCGTCCTGGATACGAGAACAATCCTCGTGAGAGGTAATGATTTCGCTGTTTCGGGTTATCCGATACATGTTGTCGGCGACAGCGGCCTGCCCGGGGTGTGGTCTGACTTGATGGATTCTTGGATCGAATTCCGTTCGGCTCCCCATAAGGACTTCGAGACTCATGGCCGCCGCGATGTCGATCAAACTTGAAAGATTCAAAGCGTCGAAAACCGAAAGAGCGCCAACGGCGGTCATGACCTGGGTGCCATTAATCAGTGCGAGTCCTTCCGCGGCTTCCAACCGGAGCGGTTTTATCCCACAGCGCTTCAAGGCCGTCAGGCCGGGAATTCGCTCTTCCTTGTAAAAAGCCTCTCCCTGACCGATCAGAACCAGGGAAAGGTGCGCCAGGGGAATCAGGTCACCACTGGCTCCTACGGATCCCTTCCTCGGTACAACGGGACAAATTCCTTGATTGAGAAGGGTGATCAGGTGCTCGACCGTTTCCAGACGGATCCCCGAATGCCCTCTTGCCAGATCTTTGATGCGCAGCGCCATAATAGCTCGAACCGTTTCTTCGTCGAGTAGCTCGCCGACACCTGCCGCATGACTCATGAGGATATTTTCCTGAAGTTTCCGGGTGTCTTTTCTGGAAATGGCGACATCGCTCAGTACTCCGAAACCGGTTGTGACGCCGTAAATCGATCTTTCTTCCCGAACCCCTTGCTCAATCAAATCGCGGGTTTTTTTTATCCGGTTTTTAGATCCCTCGGTTCAGCGAACCGTGGCACCTATTCTTGAAATGTCCGAAAGATCTTCCAGGGTCATATCGTGCATTCCGACAGCGATTTCTTTCATAACAAAACGTCCTCATTCAAACGGGTTTTTGG
>JAFCZV010000539.1 GCA_019314155.1 Deltaproteobacteria bacterium | reverse complement strand
GCGAAGACTGTCTGCCGCACATGACACCGGCCAGGGTGGTAAACTTCATCCCGCAGGGGGTTTCACCTGCGTATTCCCTGTTAACCGTCATGACACCGTTGCAGGAAGGGAGCATGGCTGCGATAGCTTCGCAGCAACCGCAGGTGGTCATGGGATCGATCAGCATGGAGTAAAAATTATAATGGGTTACGTTACCCCTGGAGGCCTTGTAAACAAAATCATTGACCCCTTTCCACTGGCCCAGCACTGGATCCAGGCATTCACCCTTTTCAATGGGCTGGTTGGGTCCGGTGGGGTTGATTTCAAAGGATGCCTTACAGTCCATCCAGTTGTAGGCGCCGCAAAGACCGGTTCTTTCGGGGCTGACCGTACAGACGTGATTGGGCGCAAAAGACTGGCACAGGGTGCAGGAGTAATAAATTTCCTCTGCCTCGTCCGTCATGTTCTCAACCCGCTCATCCCGTTTCTTGTAATCTTCTTTGGCCCTTTTCGTCAGTTTGGCAACATCCGCTTTCTTGGTGTAAAGGGTAACCTGGACCTTGTCGAGGATTTTACCGAAATCCTGATGGAACTTGGCATGCAGGACAACACCGATATCTTTTAAGGTAAATCCCTTTTCCACGGCAGCCTTGCTGATGCGGAACCAGGCAATATCCCGCTGCCCGATATGCATAATCCCCTGGATGTAGTTCACCAGGTGATGGATCTGACGTTCCAAAATCGGTTCGAAATCCTCCTGGAATTCGCGGCCGGCAACCTGGACATAGACACCCAACGGAAAAGATCCGCCCTTTTCAAAATCTGCAATGTCAGGACCGATCACTTCGACTTTACCGTCGTCGATATCGCCCATCTCCGCCTTTTTACACAACTCCGTGGCCTGCGACTTGCCGCCGCCGCACTGGACATAAAGGTCCTTGCCCCTAACTCTTTCACCCTCAAAGGCCGGGCCAAAGGAGAGGGGGATGTCGATTTCTGAAACAGCAACCTTAAGCCCCCGGACCTCAACCGATTTCTGACAGATCTCATCATGGGGCACATTGGCCACCACATGCTCGTATGTACAGATGCCGGTAGGCAGAATCTCGGGAATATCGGTGTCGGCAAGGGTCGGGAAACCCCAGTTGACACATCCGGCTGCTGCCGCACCCCAATGGGTCCCGACTTCACCCAGCGCATTGACAAACGCAAAGATACGGTTCTTGTTATAAAGAAGCATCTTTTTATAATCGCCCGGCTCAACACCGCCGAATGCCATGGCTGCCCGGTTGGCAAAACCCAAGGCAAATACGGCCGCTGAAATGTCAGGTCCGAACGGTACGATCCGGGTGTTCCACCCGATTTGCACACCGGCTTCGATGAGCTGCTCGATGACGGATGTACCGTTATGGCTGGCTGCACAGAAAATATAAAGATTTTTCAACTGGTAGTCTTCAACAATCATCTTGGCAATTTCGGGATCGGGCGCGGCCCCCACAATGGCTGCAAAGCCGGGCGCCGAACCATCCACGAATTCAACCCCTCTTTTACGAAGAATGGTGTCATCGGCAGGTCCCACCCAGATTTTTCCGGCATCTAAATCGGGGTCTTCCTGGGGAAAATAAAAATCAGGATCAATAACACTGCGGATCCCTTCTTTAATTTCAAAAGAGAGAATAGCCGCCATACCTGCATCCAAAAGAGGTCCCAGGTAAGGCAGATGATTGACTCTTTTGATATGGGGAGGGAGAAGCCCGCGTGCAATTTCCATCGGTTTTTGCAGATCTTCCAGGGTTTCAACCTTGTGACCCAATAGGGAATAGATCACCGGCAGATAGTAGCCCGTGTTCGGAAACTCAACCTTGGTATCGGCATTATAGGCCGCAAGAGCATTTCTTAAATCTCCTTCAACCTCTGATACAATATTGTAACCGCCTTGAATGGCAGCAAATGCTACTAATTTCGACATACTTTCCTCCTTCGTTGAGGATTTATTCTCACCTCATATTAAATATATCTTGCATCATTAGGCTTTCTGATATGCAGCCTCCATTTTCTGACGATCATCCATAT
>JAFCZV010000538.1 GCA_019314155.1 Deltaproteobacteria bacterium | reverse complement strand
ATTGTCCTTTTCTCTTCTTGTTGGGTCTCATTACTCCCGTGGCTAATCCTGCCGTTGGGGAAAGAGGGGAGAATGGACCAGATTCCAGCGTGCCAGCCGGAAGGTTGCGGCTGTGGACAGGCATCCGAAACCGTAGCGCACGCTACTTCGAAAGTCTATGGAAGATGCTTCAGGTGCGTAGCTGGTCGGACAGGATACTTCACCGATCGCTGCATCCAGCCAGACAGTTTCTGCAATGATCTGACTGTCAAACACAAAGTCATCTGAGTTGTGTTCCAATGGCAGTTGCTGAAGTAATTCCCGTGAATACGCCCGGTAGCCAGTGTGAAACTCGGATAGCTTGGTGCCCAAAACCACGTTGCTGACCAGTGTCAACAACCGATTGGCGATATAGCGCCACCGTGGCATTCCACCAACCAACGCCTGCCCGCCGAGGATGCGCGAGGCCAACACGCAAGGATAAAGGCCGCTGGCAACAAGGCCAGCCATCGCCGGAATGAGTTTAGGTGTGTACTGGTAATCAGGGTGCACCATCACGACAATATCCGCACCGTGCTCCAATGCGAGCCGGTAACAAGTCTTCTGATTGGCACCATAGCCCTGGTTGATCTCGTGCCGATGAACCACGACGCTGTCCAGTTCCAGAGCCTTTTCTGCCGTGTGATCCTGACTTGCGTCATCCACCACCAGCACGAGGTCGACAACTTCCTGCTCCGCTACTTCCCGCCAGGTCTTTTCAATGGTTTTTTCGGCGTTGTAAGCCGGCATCACGACAATGACACGTAAATCCTGGATCATGGTAAATCTCCTTAGCCCCAACGACTCCGGTGCAGTTTTTCTAAAGCATCACGCCCGCACGGGTACTGCGGATTGAGTTCCAACGCGCATCGAATTGACTGCTTCTCCGATTCGGCCCTGTCCGGCAAATCAAGGATAATCCTCAGTCAGTTATGAATGAGAAATAAAGCTTATCAAATTTCTATCGGGCGATGTGCCTTCCATGCTTCGGTCGGCGATCCGTTTCAAGCGTTGGCAAGCCGCACTTGGTAATTTACGAAATAAATGTAAACATGAATCGCGGCGAGTGACGCTATGGCTTTCAACCTGTCATTGGAACGATGAATGAATAATACCAAAAACTCTTCCGGTAACAAATCTCAGGCCATGATGCTATTGGCCATAATGGCGCTGCTTTCTTTGGGCAGTGACACTCTAAATGTATTCTACCCAGGCTATGTTCATCTAGCGGATTACCTGCGTTCAGATGGGTGGCCAGCCTGGTCTTTTAGTCGGGGCATGGGACAGAGTGTATTTCCGGGTGGCATTGCAGAGCCATTCAATTTGTTTCTTTTTTTACTGGGTTCTGAACACCTGGCCTATGGCTTGGCCTACGTGCAGGTCTGCAAGATATTATTGGCAGGCATCCTTTTCTATTTGTATTTACGACTGCTTTCACTTGTACCCATGGCGGCAATGACGGGTGCTCTTCTCTATGCTTTTTCCGGTTTTATGATTCTTGGGGGGACCTGGTATGTCTTCTCGGCTCAAGCAGTCTACTTTGCACTGCTGCTCTATGCCTTTGAACGTTATTTGAAGGAACGCGTTTGGATTTTCCTGCCTATTGTCGCTGCATTACTTGCGGCGAATACGACATTCAGCCTTTATGTATTCGCCATATTTTTTCTGCCCTATAGCATCTTTCGCTATTATATTCTGCATGGTTGGCAACCCCGAGAATTGTGGCCGTTCTTATTAAGACTGTTAGGCCTGATTGTCCTGGGTCTTGGAATCAGTGCTGTCTTTTTGTTCGCCAACCTACAGGAGATGATGAATAGCCCGCGCGTCTTGGGCGATGCTTCCTTATTTGGCGGTTTGATGAATAGATCGCCGATGAGCTTTGAGAGTTATGAACATAATATTACGGCGATCATGCGCCTGTTTTCCAGCGATCTACTGGGCACAGGGAGCGATTTCCGTGGCTGGAAAAATTACCTCGAGGCGCCCATGTTTTATTGCGGTTTGCTACCATTGTTAATGGCGCCACAAGTTTTTGTGCAGCTAGACCGAAAGCATAAGATTGCCTATGCCTTATTTGGGCTGGTCTTTCTGATTCCCGTATTCCTGCCATTTTATCGTTACCTGTTCTGGGCTTTTGCGGGTGATTATTACCGCTTGTATTCAGCCTTTGTCGCGTTCGTTTTCCTGTTTTTTAGCTTGCATGCGCTCAATGTTATTTTCAAAACCGGAAGGGTTCATATCCGTTTATTGATCGTGACCCTGGTGGTTCTGTTGACTGCGCTGTTTTCTCCGTATTTTTTGGGCGTCGGAGCTAAGGCAGAGTGGGTAAACGGGACGGTGCGCCTGATGATCACAGGATTATTGCTGGTGTATACCGCTTTGGTAATTGCAGTAAAATCACATAAATTTCGGATGCCGGCACAATGGGGCTTGTTGATAGTGATCTGCCTGGAATTGGCAAGCTTCTCCTGGCAAACAGTCAATGATCGCCCGGTTGTAACTACAGTGGAGTTTGGCTCAAAAACGGGATATAACGATTACACAACTGATGCTATCGCGGTGATAAAAACGAAGGATACTGGATTCTATCGCATCGAAAAAGACTACTCTTCAGGACCTGCCGTACACACAAGCCTTAATGATGCATTGGTTCAGGGCTATTTTGGAACGAGCTCTTATCATTCTTTTAATCAACTGAATTATATACGTTTTCTGGATGCGCTAGAGATTATCGATGCTAAGAGAGAACACTCCACCAGGTGGGCAACGGGTATTTTAAGTAATCGCTTCCTTACAGCATTTTCTTCGGTTAAATATGTGCTAATAAAGCAGGAAGACCGTGTACGGCGGTTTATGCAACGAGGGTATGAACTCTTTCACATTGAGGGAGACGTGTTCGTTATGTTGAATCCAAACTATCTACCATTTGGTTTTACCTATGATAGCTATATGACCGAGGAGAAATTCACGCCACTTTCACGACTCAAGAAGAACATGGCATTGATGAAAACAGCGGTGGTCAGGCAGGATTTTGATAAAAGCAGATCTCTACAGTTAGCGCATATTAATGAGGCGGAGATTGGATCTACTTTTAAGGAAGCGTCCTATTTGGCAGACCTTGAACAACGTCGCAATTCCATTTTGAACATAAGCAATTTTGATCACAACCATGTGAAGGGCGAGATTGCCTTAGATCATCCCAAGTTGTTGTTTTTTACCCTGCCCTTTGACCGT
>JAFCZV010000537.1 GCA_019314155.1 Deltaproteobacteria bacterium | reverse complement strand
CGATTATCTTTCCATGGGAAAGCTGGAAACAAACATCGCTACGGATGTCATTGGCGGAATCGGTGAAGGCTGCCGGCAGGCCGGCTGTGCACTGATCGGCGGAGAGACCGCCGAGATGCCGGGATTCTATAAGGAGAATGAATATGACCTTGCCGGTTTTATCGTGGGGGTTGTCGAAAACAGTAAAATTATCGACGGTTCGGAAATCCGCGTGGGGGATCAACTGATCGGAATTGCATCCAGCGGGCTTCACAGCAATGGATATTCCCTAGTCCGCAAGATCTGCTTTGAAATTCTGAAAATGAAGATCGACACCCACGTCCCTGAATTCGGTCAGACCCTCGGTGAAACGCTGCTGACGCCGACCCGGATATATTCAGAGACCATTCACAGTGTTATTAAAGATCTGGCGATCTTTGGACTGGCCCATATCACCGGCGGCGGGATTACCGATAACATTGTTCGTGTTATTCCGGAAAGCTGTAACATCGTATTGGAAAAAAACAGCTGGGACGTACCCCCCGTGTTTACGTATCTAAAGGAGGCCGGCAATATATCGGAACCCGAAATGATGCGTACATTCAACAACGGCATCGGCATGGTTGCCGTTGTACGTGAAGAGAGCACACAGGAAATTCTGGATCGTCTTCTCGCTATGCAGGAACAGGCCTTTATCATTGGAAAAGTCGTGGAGCGAAAAGCGTCCACCGAACGGGTGCAGTGGGTATAGTCTCCGAGCGCTGTTTAATAGTTGGGTTCTTGACGGCGCTGTAGTGAACGAATGATGTTTCAATCCCTATTACGGAGCCAATCCGGCCATCCTTTTTAGGTGGTCGTTGTTTTTAACCCTAATTGATCGCAAACAAACTGGGAGAAATATTATAACAGTTTAGTTTTTTACATATTTTGTAGATACAAATATATTTTCATACTGCTTCTATAGACGAGATATAAATCTTTTAATACCATCCCATTTTGTTTGCCCTTCGGGAAAGCTTATGATACCCCATCTCCTTCGTTATCAAGGACTCGCAGTAGACGACTACGGCTTCGTCCTTGATGTCTTGGATCTGGAGCATCCTAAACTTTCGCTCAATTAGGGTTTAGCAATGAAAAATAACAGCATGGACAAAAAACAGAGATTGAAAAAAATCGGGAACCCCTTCTTGAAATTGATGGAATGGATCGGAGGCGCACAGAAGGGGAAACGTGTCTGCAGCAGCTGAACGGGCAAAAAGGCCGGCACCGGGCGTGTGCCGGGTAAGATAAAGCCGATATGATCATCCTCGGTATTGAAACATCCTGCGATGAAACCGCTGCCGCGGTGGTCGTTGACGGCAAACAGATATTGTCGTCCGTCGTTTCATCCCAAATCGAAGTTCACCATCCCTATGGCGGCGTGGTCCCCGAGCTGGCTTCAAGAAAACATATAGAAGCGATCGTACCGATGGTGGACCAAGCCCTCGGTTCTTCGGGCATCGATTCAAAAACCCTAGATGCCGTTGCTGTGACCCGTGGGCCCGGACTCGTGGGTGCCTTGCTGGTGGGTTTTTGTTTTGCCAAGGCTTTTGCATATGCACTGGATGTCCCCTGGGTGGGTATCAATCACCTCGAAGCCCACGTAAATTCGGTATTTTTGGAACCAGATCCGCCGCTGTTTCCGTTTGTGGCGCTTCTCGTGTCCGGCGGGCATACCGGCATCTACCATGTAACCTCCCACACGGACTTCGAACTCATGGGGCAGACCAGGGATGATGCTGCCGGAGAAGCCTTTGACAAGGTTTCCAAAATGCTGGGTCTTGGTTATCCGGGCGGCAGTGTGATCGACCGGCTTGCCAGACAAGGCGATCCGAAAAATATCGTCTTCCCAAGATCATTTCTGGATAAAACCATGTTCGATTTTAGTTTCAGCGGCCTTAAAACTGCGGTTCGGCGATATATCGAGATCCACCCGGACGATTACCTTCAGCAGATTCCGGATATCGTGGCCGGATTTCAGGAAGCGGTGGTGGATGTTTTGTCCCACAAAATTGTTCATGCCGCCATGGTGAAA
>JAFCZV010000536.1 GCA_019314155.1 Deltaproteobacteria bacterium | reverse complement strand
TTCTTTTCAAATGTCTTCATAAAATCGACAAGTGCCTCTATTGCCGCCAGGGGTGTTGCATTGTAAATCGACGCGCGGCATCCCCCGACCGATCGATGACCTTTAAGGCCGCCCAGCCCGTTTTCCAACGCCTGCTCGATAAACTGTTTTTCTAGTTCTTCATCAGGGAGGCGAAAGGTTATATTCATTAGTGATCGGCTGTCAGGTATTGCCGTTGCTCTATAAAATTCGCCCGATGTTATTGCTTCATAAAGAATCCAGGCTTTTTTCTCATTGACTTCCGCCATCTTTTCGAGACCGCCGATGGTTTCCTCCAACCATTTCAGCACCAGTTGAATGGTATAGATTGCAAAGCACGGCGGGGTGTTAAACATCGAGTTTTTGGAAGCATAGGTCGTATATTTGAGCATGGACGGCACTGTTTCCGGCACCCGGTCGAGCATATCGTCCCGGATGATCACCATACACACACCGGCCGGGCCGATATTTTTTTGAGCCCCGGCATAAATCAGACCGAATTTATCCGCATCAAGGGGTCTGGACATGATATCAGACGACATGTCGGCGATGAGGGGCACACCGCCTGTATCGGGATAGGATGCCCACTGGGTCCCTTTAATCGTGTTGTTGGATGTAATGTGTGCATAAACGGCATTGCTGTTGAACGAAATGTTTTTCGGAATATAGGAAAAGTTCTCATCTTCCGAAGAAGCGACTTCGTTTACGCTCTTACCCAGAATTTCAGCTTCTTTTATGGCTTTAGCGGACCAGGTACCGGTGTTGACGTAGTCTGCCGAATCATCGTCCTGAAGCAGGTTCATGGGTATCATGGAGAACTGCATGCTGGCCCCGCCCTGAATAAAAAGTACGTTGAACCTATCATCCAGTTTCAACAGCCGCCGGGTTCTGGCAATGGCATCGTTAATAACATCGTCGAACCATTTTGATCGGTGGCTTATCTCTGTTATCGACATGCCGGAACCACCGAAGTTCAAAAATGATTCCTTGATTTCTTCAAGAACTTCAAGGGGAAGCGCGGCTGGGCCGGCGTTAAAGTTATAGATTCTATCTTCCTTCATGGGTTCCTCCATCGTAACCGTTCACAGGTTCCCCGTGAACATGCTCCTCTTTTTAAAAGACATCATTTGTTCAGATAGAAGTAAATATGTCAATCAGAATTTTTGGACTTGGCACTCGGTGTTGACAAAGAACCTTTCTTGGCTTAATTATGTTTTTGTATTAATATCCCCATAGTATAAACTTATCATTGTAAGGTAATTGCCATGAAAATATATCGTTATCCTTCAAAATCAGCAGAAAAAAAAATTACATCCATTGTAAATCGCGGCGTTGCCTTCAAAAAGAAAGACGTTTCTTCGGTCACCCGTATCCTTGAGGATGTCCGAAAGAATGGCGACAGGGCACTCATAAAATATACCAACCGGTTTGACGCACCGGGGTTGACCATTGCATCGATGAAGGTATCACGCCAGGAGTTCGACGATGCGCCAAAGTGCGTAGACCGCTCTTTTGTACGTGCTTTGAATAGAGCCATTACTCAAATTGAGTCCTTTCATCAACAGCAACTCGACAAATCGTGGATTAACATCAAAAGACCCGGAACCTTTCTGGGTCAGATGGTAAATCCAGTGGATGCTGCAGGAATTTACGTCCCTGGAGGAAAAGGGGGTGAAACACCGCTGGTCTCATCGGTCCTGATGGGCATTATCCCTGCAAAAATAGCCGGTGTAAAGCATGTCGCCATGGTTACACCGCCGACCAAAAACGGCTCGGTAAACCCCCATCTTCTGGTCGCAGCGAAAAAGGTCGGTGTGGATGCGGTGTACAAGGCGGGCAGCGCCTGGGCCATTGCTGCCCTGGCGTATGGCACCGAGACCATCCCGAAAGTCGATGTTATCGTCGGTCCTGGAAACATCTATGTCACCATTGCCAAAAAGATTGTATCAGGGACCGTAGGCATCGATATGATCGCAGGGCCGAGTGAAATTCTGATTATTGCCGACGATACGGCAATTCCGGAATTTACTGCAGCGGATCT
>JAFCZV010000093.1 GCA_019314155.1 Deltaproteobacteria bacterium | reverse complement strand
GGGAAAGGGGCGGTCAGAGAAGCTTGTGAAGCAATACTAAAGGCTCGTGGACTCTGGGAAAACATCTTGGAACGCTTTTTATCCTAACGGGAAATGGGCTCGCTGTGGCAGTTCAATGATAACCATGACCAACAAGAAGAAGTTAAAATTCTTTCTGATCTCAATCATTTTTATTATATTTGGGGTCGTATCGGCGATTTTTGTGGGATATCGCCACATTTCAGACAAAGAAGACAAACTTGTTTCTTACATTCAGAGTAAAGCCAACATCTCCATAGGAAAGGCGCATCAAACAGCTACCCGAAACGGGATAACAGAGTGGAGTCTGGACGCCGCTTCCGTAGACTATATCAACAACAAAAACCAGGCGATTTTCCATGATTTGTCTGTAAAATTTTTTCTTAAAGATAAAACCAACGTTTATTTAAAAGCAGATCGAGGGATTTTAAATACCGATTCAAACGACATGGAAATATTCGGCAATGTTGTGGTGGAAAATGTAAGCTACCGGCTAAAATGCGACAATCTGTATTACAAACACAACGGACGAATTATCTTTTCAGAAACGCCGGTTAACATTACAGGAGATCTATTTAATCTTGTTGCTGACTCGATGTCATTGGATTTAAATACAAATAGATCGATTTTTGAAGGAAAGGTGGCAGGAACTTTACATGAGAAAATCACCCTTTAAGCATAATTATCGTTGGACGTTGAGCTTCTGGACCCTAATTTTTCTCCTGACTGCCGGCATGGCCATGCCGTCGGCACATGCTGACGATATATCAGACAATCCAGATACAAAAGACCGTAAAAACAATGAAAAAATTTACATTACGGCAGATAAACTGATCTCAGAAAACAAAGCCGGCTATGCCGAATTTATTGGAAATGTCAGGGCAAAACAGGATGAGACTGTGATCACGGCCGACAGACTCAAAATTTTTTTTAAAAAACATTTAGCCGATAAAAATAAACCGGTTATCGGCGGGGAATCGATTCATCAAATCGTTGCCAATGGCAACGTCAAGATAAAATTTGACAACAAGGTTGCAGAAAGCCAGCAGGCCGTATACAATACAGAGACAAGCGTGCTGGTCCTGTCGGGTGCCGACTCAAAGATCATCAGCGGAAATGACACCATAGCGGGTGAAAAAATTACATTTTACAGAACAGATGGACGTATTATCGTTGAAGGTGGACGTAAAGAGCGTGTGGAAGCCGTGTTTTATGCCGGGGAAAAGGGTTTGAAATAATTGACGACATTGTCTCTTAAAGATCTGGTTAAGGTGTATAATGGAAGACAGGTTGTGAACTCCGTTAGCATGAAAATAAAAAACAGCTGTGTCGTGGGACTGCTCGGCCCAAACGGCGCAGGCAAAACCACCACCTTTTATATGACCGTCGGCATGATAAAGCCGGATGGTGGACAGGTCTTTCTCGATGATGAAGATATCACGAATTTCCCCATGTATCTGAGGGCACGGAAAGGCGTCGGCTATCTCCCCCAGGAGACGTCGATATTTAGAAAACTGACGGTTAAACAAAATATAATGGCAATTCTTGAAACACTATCCATCTCTAAATCGGATCAAGAAGAGCGGGCAAATTTGCTCCTTGGCGAACTCGGAATAACGCATCTGGAAAACCAAAAGGCAAACTTGCTTTCAGGCGGGGAGCGGCGGCGTCTTGAAATAACACGAGCGCTGGCCACTAATCCCTCTTTTATTCTTCTTGATGAACCTTTTGCCGGTATAGACCCGCTGGCGGTCATCGACATAAAAAAAATTATTCGACATTTAAAAAATAGAGGTATCGGCATCCTTATCTCCGATCATAATGTAAGAGAAACTCTTGAGGTTTGTGACGAAGCATATATATTAAACGACGGCAAAATCATTGAATCCGGCCCCCCTGAAAAAATAGCCTCGAGCGAAATCGCTCGACGGATATACCTTGGAGACGAGTTTAAATTATAAAATGGCACTTGAACTAAGACAAGAGCTGAGATTAACGCAGCAACTCATCATGACCCCGCAGCTTCAGATGGCGATCAAGCTTCTGCAACTGTCGCGACTTGAACTTTTGAGTGCCATCCAGCAGGAGCTCGAGGAGAATCCTACATTGGAAGAGGAGGTCCAGGATCTTGATGTTGAAAAACCGCTTGTTGAAAGCCCTGAGAAAGTATCCACCGAACCGTCCGAAACCAAAGAGATAACAGTAGAAGAAAAAATCCGGGACGACATCGACTGGAGCAATTATATCGATGAATACAATTCCTCTGGAAAAATCCATTTCGAAGCCGAAAGAAGAGATACGCTGAATTTTGAATCATTTGTGGCACGTAAAGAATCCCTGCGTGAACATCTGCTCTGGCAGTTCCTTATGACGTCTCCCGAAGAAGAGAAAAAAAAGATTGGAAATTTTATCGTCGGCAACCTGAATAAAGATGGCTATCTGGATGCCACAGTCGAAGACCTCGCCATGATGAGCGGTGCCGACCCTGAAAATATCGAACAAGTTCTATCCCTATTTCAAACATTTGATCCCATCGGTGTCTGCGCAAGAGATCTCAGTGAATGCATACTTATTCAGGTAAGGTATTTTGACCTGGACGACACCATCGTAACCGAAATCATCGAAAACCATCTCAATCATCTTGAAAATAAGAATTATAAGGCCATAGCCAAATCTCTAAAAGTATCCATCGAAGATATTATTGTCGCCGTTAAAGTTATCCAGAGTTTAGAGCCAAAACCCGGCAGGCAATTCACCGAGGAAGAAGCCCAATACATCAATCCTGATGTTTTTGTTTATAAGTTGGACGATGAATTTATAATCATGGTCAACGATGACGGGATGCCGAAACTGCGTGTTAACAATTTTTATAAAAGTGCCATTAAGAATGACGGAAACTTTTCCGAAGATGCAAAGGACTATATACAGGAAAAGATGCGTTCCGCAACTTGGTTGATCCGGAGTATTCACCAACGTCAAAAAACCATATACAAAGTGATGGAAAGCATACTGAAATTCCAGCGAGATTTTTTTAAAAAAGGGATTGCACACCTGAAACCCATGGTATTGAGAGATATCGCGGAAGATATCGGCATGCATGAATCAACCATCAGCAGAGTGACAACTAATAAGTATGTCCATACCCCGCGGGGTATTTATGAATTGAAATATTTTTTTAACAGTTCTATTCAGCGCGTCCATGGCGAAGCCATCGCCTCTGCCAGTGTACAAGAAAAGATAAGACTGATCATCGACAATGAAAATCCCAAAAAACCTTACAGCGATGACAAAATCTCAAAACTTTTGAAGGAGGCAAATATTAATATCGCGCGGAGAACCGTAGCCAAATACCGTGAAATAATGAAAGTATTACCATCGAACAAACGCAAACAATTTTAGGGAGATTTTAGATATGCATACATCGGTTACATTTAAAAATCTTGATTCCTCTGAAAATTTAAAATCATATGTAGGAGACAAACTCGATCGTTTTGATAAATATCTTTATAATCCCGCCGAAGCGAAAGTCGTGCTTTCGGTTGAAAAATTTCGCCACATGGCGGAAATCAATATCATCGGTGACAGACTCAGCATCTATGGCAAAGAAGTGACGGACGATATGTATTCTGCCATAGATATGGTTCTGGACAAACTCGAAAAACAGATCAAGAAAAACAAACAAAAAAACCGGAAACATCGGAGTGGCTCGAAATCCAGAACAAAAGATCTACTTGCAGAAGACAGTCTTCACCTGGAAGACGAAGCCACAGGACACATTATTGTCAGAAATATCGACTATAAACCCATGGATGTGGAAGAAGCGGTTATGCAGATGGACCTTGTAACCGACAATTTTCTGGTTTTCACAAATGCCAGGACCGATCAGGTCAACGTCCTTTATCGGCGAAAAAATGATGATTACGGCCTGATTCAACCCAGCAACTAACCCGGGTTCCTTATAATGAAGATTCTTGATGTTTTACTGAAAGAAGCCATTCTGTCTGATTTAAAAGCGAATGATAAAAAAGGGGTTCTCGAAGAACTTGTAACACCTGTGGCCCGTATTGCCGACATAAACCATGATCATCTCGTTAAAGTACTCATAGAACGGGAACGGCTCGGGAGTACCGGAATTGGTCAAGGGATCGGGATCCCCCATGGGAAAGTCAAGGATCTGGATTCGCTGGTACTCGGTTTCGGTCTGAGCAAAAAAGGCGTCGACTTCGATTCAATGGACGGGCAGCCCGCCCATATCTTTTTCCTTTTATTAACGCCGGAAAATTCGACAGGACTTCATTTAAAGCTTCTCGCTCGAATTTCCAGAATTTTGAAAAATGACCCTTTCAAACAAAAGTTGTTACGTGCCACAAACCGAGATGAAATCTATTCCATCATCAAAGAAGAGGAGGAAGAATTTTAGAACCGAACATTGATTAACAGTAAAAAGTTAAAAATAATAATAATTACAGGGCGATCCGGCTCTGGGAAGAGTACTGCAATTGCAGCATTTGAAGATGCGGGCTACTATTGTGTCGACAACATGCCGGTAGCACTTCTTCCCAAATTTTTGGAATTGCCGATTAAAAGCAGCTCTGAAATAACGGGGCTTGCATTTGTGATGGACCTGAGAGAAAAAAGTTTTCTCTCCAGGTATTCATCAATCTTTGAATCTCTAAAGAAAAAAGGGCATCAGTTCGAAATCCTTTTTCTTGACGCTGATGAAGAAACTCTGCTGAAGCGGTACAGCCAAACACGAAGGCACCATCCCCTTTCGCAAGACAAAAGCCTTTTGGAGGGAATCCGTACTGAACAACAACAGTTAAAAAATCTAAAAATCACCGCCAATAAAATTATTAACACTTCCCATTACAATGTCCACGAGCTGAAATCTGTTATCAGTGACATCGCGCAAAAGAGTAAAAGCTTTGCGCCCATGAAGATAAATATTTTATCGTTCGGTTTCAAATACGGGACCCCCCACGATGCCGATCTGATCATGGATGTTCGGTTTCTTTTAAATCCGTACTTCGTTCCTGAACTCAAAGCCCTGGACGGGAAAAACGAAAACGTTAAAAATTATATCTTGAACAACGATGAAGCCCGCAGATTTTTAAAAAAATATCTGGATCTGCTTGACTATTTAATCCCAATGTACGAAAAGGAGGGCAAAGCTTATCTAACCATTGCAGTGGGTTGTACCGGAGGCCGACATCGTTCCGTAACCATTGCAGAAGCCGTATTCGAACATATAAAAAAAACAGATATGCAGATTATTATTTCACATCGTAACATTGATATGTAGAGACCTTTGAAAAATGTTCATTTTTGTTCAAGTTCAAGGAAGACGAAAATTTTAACCACAGACATACATTATGTATTTCGAGGATTAAAATTTGAGTCAGACGCAGGAATTGGGCAAAAGGGGACGTTTTGCAACGGTCTCATGTAGAAAGGGAATTATGATAGGTATAGTTATTGTAACACACAGTCAACTTGGAGATGCACTTATTGATGCTGCTGAATTCATTCTTGGAACTCGACCGGATACCATGGTATCTGTTTCCATAAATTTGAACGAAAACGTTGACAAACTGCGGAAAAAAATCGCGGAAGGAATCAAAAAGGTTGATCACAGTCGAGGCGTTCTTATCCTTACAGATATGTTTGGTGGGACGCCATCCAATTTAAGCTATTCATTTCTCGAAGAAGGACGGGTGGAAGTCATATCCGGCGTTAATCTTCCCATTCTGATCAAGGCCTTTGACATCCAAAAAGAGATGGAACTCAGCAAGCTCGCGGAACACCTGGAAGCTTTCGGGAAAAAAAGCATTTCACTTGCAAGCGGAATTTTAAAAGGAAACAAACGAACATAGCCGGATATAATGATAAACGAAAAGGAGGAACTATGCGCATAAAAATAGGCATCAACGGTTTTGGAAGAATCGGACGTCTTGTTTTCAGAGCCTTGATCGATCATGACGAGCTTGAGGTTGTGGGGGTGAATGATCTCATGGATTCAGCCACTATGGCCCATCTTCTGACCTACGATTCTGTCCACGGCAAGCTCGATATGGAAGTCACTTCTAAGAATGGCGCCATAGAGGTGGGCGGGAAACCGGTGGCTGTTACCTCAATAAAAGATCCTGCGTCCCTTGCCTGGAAAGATTTAGGCGTGGACATTGTCGCAGAATGCACCGGTCTTTTCAGAGACCATGAAAACGCCTCAAAACATCTGACTGCCGGCGCCCGTAAAGTGATCATATCTGCACCGGCTCAAAAGCCGGATGTTACCATCGTCATGGGTGTAAACTCGAACCAATACGATCCAAAACATCATCACATTATATCGAATGCTTCATGTACTACAAATTGTCTTGCACCGATGGCTAAGGTACTTTTAGAAAATTTCGGAATTAAAAGAGGACTCATGACAACCATTCATTCTTATACCGGTGACCAGCGTCTGCTCGATTTCCCCCACAAAGATTTGCGAAGGGCCAGAGCCGCCGCTATGTCCATGATTCCGACAACCACCGGCGCCGCCAAGGCTGTGGCCCTGGTACTCCCGGAACTCTCAGGGAAGCTCAACGGCCTTGCCATCCGCGTCCCCACTCCAAATGTATCCATCGTCGACTTTGTTGCAAATTTAGAAAAAACCGGCGTTACGGTTACGGATGTAAACTCTGCTTTAAAAGAGGCTTCGGAAAAATCGCTGGCAGGCATTTTAGGATTTAACGATCTTCCCCTGGTATCCACGGATTTCAACGGATCAAAACTGTCCTCCATTGTCGATGGACTGACAACTTACGTAGTCGACAACATGGTTAAAGTTTTATCCTGGTACGACAATGAAACCGGATACTCAAACAGGATGGTGGATCTGGCGGCTATGATTGGAGCACAATTATAAATTGAAAATTAAGAATCATCGTAACTACTCAGGTGGATAGACTGAAGGTTGAAGGCTTTTAGGGACAAATCATGCGCGATCACACAAAACTTAGGGCATTCGGCGGGTGTCGAAACAGAGAAGGTCATTCGGCGGGTGTCGAAACAGAGAAGGTCTTAAATGGTTTAATTCGAGCGTTGCGAGATGATTGATATACTTCAGCCTTCAGTCTTCAACCTAAATACCTGAGTAGTTACGAATCATCTTCAATAAGGATAAAATTGAATGGACCTTCGCAGACCACTGATTGCCGGAAACTGGAAGATGTTTAAGACCGGCCCCGAGGCGGTTGAGGCAGCCGATCGGCTGGTAAAGCTCTTATCGACGACCATGGATGTCGATGTGATGATTGCACCACCCTTTACAGCTCTGGCGCCGGTTTCAGATATGCTGAAAAACACCCGTATTTCTCTGGGTGCCCAGAATCTCTTTTGGGAAGAGGAAGGCGCGTTCACCGGTGAGATATCGACGTCCATGCTGGTTTCAGCTGGTTGCAGGTACGTTATCGTCGGCCATTCGGAACGGCGCCAGTATTTTGGCGAAACCGACGACACCGTCAACAAGAAAATAAAGGCCGCTTTAAAAAAAGACCTGATACCGGTTTTTTGCATCGGAGAGTCTGAAACGGAACGCGATTCCAAAGAGACGTTTTCAGTACTTGACAGACAGGTGCAAAAGGGGTTAAAGGGATTTTCCGCGGATGAAATGGAAACACTGGTCATCGCCTATGAACCTGTCTGGGCCATCGGTACCGGTAAAACGGCAACCGCTGATCAGGCCCAGGAGGTCCATCTGTTTTTACGCGCGATGGTTGGAAAAAAATTCGGGAATAAGCTTGCCAAGTCCATTAGAATACTATATGGAGGTAGCGTAAAATCGGATAATATCAAGGAACTTATGACGATGCCGGACATTGACGGCGCACTTATCGGTGGTGCAAGCCTTGAGCCGGAAACATTCAGTAAAATAGTTCAATTTCAAAAATAAACTTAAAGCAAATAATTATGACAACATTTTTAATAATACTACATGTTATTGTCTCCATCGCCCTTATTATGATCATCCTGCTTCAGACAGGGAAAGGGGCCGATATGGGGGCAGCTTTTGGCGGTGGCTCCAGCCAGACGCTTTTTGGCAGTACCGG
>JAFCZV010000092.1 GCA_019314155.1 Deltaproteobacteria bacterium | reverse complement strand
ATCACGATCCGGAACATAACGATACCTTTCTGTCGAATATGGAAATAGAATGCCGGAAGCGTTTTGCAGACCTTTTTCTTGCAAGAGAAGGGGATGAAATAGTGCTGTAGCACGTTTTTTGACAAGCTGAAACACAAAGTGATGGCAGTAAAAAGTTTCAATTCTTTGACACGTGTTTTATACGGTTGTGACGATAAAGTCCGTGACAAAAAGATAATCGGTTTGTGGTTGACAATAAATTTATGTTGCTTATAGTGAATTGTGTAAAACAAATTTAAAAAATTATGGATAAAGCCAAACCTGTTGTGAGGCAGGGACGGAAAGCCACGGGTCTTATACAAGATTGCCGGGTTGCCTTGGGAATCAATATGGCCGTGTTATCCTTGGGAGAAGGGAACGCGGTTTTTTTTTTTGAGGATTGACAAAGGAAAGACCTTAAGAGACATGTTACCCCTGTGTTCCTTTTGTAAAAAGATAAGAGACGATAAGGGCTATTGGGAACAGATCGATGTCTATATTTATAAATATTTACAGGCCGATATCAGCCATGGCATCTGTCCCGAGTGCGCAAAAGAACATTATCCTGATATCGATGTCGATGATGATTAGGTCCCAAACCATTTGATTTTTTGTGAAGTGTGCGACAGGTGTAACCTGCTTGAATTGTTTAAAGAAACATGTAATTTTAAATTGAAGGATAAATCACGAACAACTAAAGAGGGCAGCAAAATGAAGCGAAATATCTGTGTGTTCATGTTTATTATTTTTATGGCATCTGTTTTAACGGGTTGCGCCACAACCGGCCCGGGACCATTTTCCGGAGGGAATTATCAACAGATTGTTTTAAACTCCCAGGAACCGGTGAAGCAGGTAACGGTTCTCAGGCTTGCACCGGACAGTCAGAAAAAAATGATCCAAACGCCTGGAACGGTAGTCATCGGCAAATCGGTGTTTCATATTGACAGCGATGAACTTGATAATCAGACCCTCGAGGCCGAGGCGGAATCCCAGGCAAAAAATGTGGATGCCAACGTCGTTCTTCTTTCCCAGTGTTATTTGGGGGATGAAACAAAAACCAAAACCGTGGAAAAGAAAAGTGCGTTTCAGAAAGCGGCGGAAGATATTCCTTTGGTTGTGGGCGGAGAGAGTTACGACAAGCATTCCGGGTCCACAAAACAGACTCAATATACGCCGACGGGGAGTCAATCGACGACAAAAAAGCATTCAAGCTCATTCGGTATTGGAGGGTTTGCGACGCTTGGAGAGCTGACTGCTTTGATTCCGGGAAATGTCGTTGATGAAACGGTGAAATACCAAGCCAAGGTCTATGAAATTCATGCCATCTTCCTGCGTACGCCGAATTATCCGGGATTGTAGGACAAACATTTTATTTGAATGAATTTTACGGATCATAGGGCTTTCCTTAAAATCAACAGGTTTTGAGTTTCTCCCGGTATTCTTTGATCTTTTCGATGAATACCGGAACAAACTCACGGCAGTCATCGACAATTCCAAAATCCACCTGTTCAAACACCGGAGATTTGGCATCGCTGTTGATGGCGACCATGACTTTTGCACCTGAAATGCCGACCATGTGCTGCAATTCCCCAGACAGGCCCACGCCGATATAGAGTTCCGGACTTACCATTTTCCCGCTCTGTCCGATCATGGTTTCAAGAGCCGCCCAGCCTTCATCAACGGCTGGTCGGGTGGCCCCCAAAGCAGCGTTCAGCATTTCTGCGAGATCGGCGATTTTACGCCATCCTGCCGGATCACCGGCACCAGCACCACCGGCAACGATGATGGGTGCCGATTCAAGGTCCATACCTTCGGGTTCTTCACGAACGACTTTTAGGGTTTGAATTCGCCGTGGAATTTTTTTTGGAACCTCAATAGGAATAATTTCTCCTGTCCTGTTTTCATCCGGTTCGGGATTCGGGAAAACTCCTGCCGCGATGGTTGCCATTTGGGGCCGTCTGTCCGGACAGATAATCGAGAGTAGTCCACCGTACGCAGGTATTCTGCTCTCTAAAACTTTATTGCTGTCTATCACCAGATCGATGCAGTGAGCCGTCAATCCGGTATCCAGCCTTGCCGCTATCAGCGGCGCCAGTTCTCTCCCCATGGAAGTGGAACCGATGAGTATGATTTCAGGCTGTCTTTCTTTTGCAACTTTCTCGATAAGTTCAGTATAAATTTCGGGTTGATAAACGGCCAACTCCGGATCATTCCCCAGATAGACGCGGTTTCCGCCTGCGGCAAACAATTGACGGGAGTATTCTTCCATATTATGGCCCAAAAGAACGGCTTCTACAGTCGTGTCCAGCGCGGCTGCCAATTTTCGTCCGTGACCGATGAGTTGAAGTGATACCGCAAGAATCCGGCAGTCTATCTGCTCGGCAATAACCCACACGGGTCCGCATGATTTTCCCATTGTGCGTATCGATCCTTTCTTTAGATGTAACTACTCAGGTATTTAGGTTGCCATTTAAGACCTTCTCTGTTTCGACACCCGCCGAATGCCCTAAGTTTTGTGTGATCGCGCATGATTTGTCCCTAAAAGCCTTCAACCTTCAGTCTATCCACCTGAGTAGTTACCTTTAGATTACACCGGCATTAACCAGCCTTTGGACCAGTTGTTCGGCTTTTTCTTCCCGTTTACCCTCGAGGATTTCAACCTTTCGCCGGCTGTCCATGGTTGCAATTGTCGATACAATACTCGGGGAACCTTTCAGTCCGACCGATTCTTCAGGGACCTCCAGTTCTTGAATCCCCCACTGGGTGATTTCCTTTTTCCTGGCTTTAATAATTCCCGAAAAGCTGAGTCTCCGGGGCGTGTTCAACTCTCTGGTCACCGTAAAAACCGCGGGAATTTGTACCCGCACCAGACGGTAACCATTTTCAAGCTCGGCCTTTACCGTCCACCATTGACCATTGTATTCCACAATCTCTTTTATCCGTGTAACCACGGGTATTTTCAGGAAGGTGGCAATTTCCGGTCCGACCCATTCCGTACTGCCGTCGCTGCTGGCCATTCCACAAAAAACCACGTCATGCGGGCCGATTTTTTCAATACCTTTGGCCAGGGTGAAGGCCGTGGCAAAGGCATCAGCACCGGCAAAAGCCGGGTCAGAAAGCAAAAAACCTTGATCTGCACCCAAGGCCAGACATTCCTTTATGATGTTGCCTGCCTCGGGTGGCCCCATACTGAGTACTGAAATATGGGCATCAAACTGCTCTTTGAATTGAAGGGCGGCCTCCAGTGCATATTTGTCCAACGGATTCAATACCATCGGAACGTCACACCGCATGAGTGTCTTTGTGACCGGGTCGATTTTAATGTTGCACGCCTCTTTTGGATCCGGCACCGCTTTGACACACACAACGATTTTGAACATTGAATACACCCTATTCCGAATCGGGGAATTGAGGGATTTTTGGAAACATCTCCCTCAATTCCGGAGAGTTTTATGATAGCGTCCAACGGGCGATAATGACTTTCATAATGTCGGATGTGCCTGCCGAGGGGCCCAAAACAAAGGAATCGCGCATATAGCGGGTAACTGCATACTCTTCCATGCACCCATAGCCGCCGTGTATATCACAGGCCATTTTGGCCGCCCTTTGAGCGGCCTCGGTGGTGAAATATTTCGCCACAGCAAATTCGTTGCCGGATCGTTCACCATTGTCCTGCATGGAAGCGGCTCGATACCCCAATAGACGGCCTGCTTCCAAATCGATTTTCATGTCCGCCAGTTTGTTTTGGATCGTCTGTAACCTACTGATTGGTTTTCCATACAGAATCCGTTCGTTGGCAAATTTAACAGAAGCTTCGAGACACGCAGCCTGCAGGCCCAGTGCGCAGGCGACCATGCCGCCCCTGCCGACGTCGCCGACGGCCGCCAGCGCAACCCCCAAACCCTTTCCTTCAATGCCAACCAGATTTTCTTTGGGAACCCGGACATTTTCATAGGCCAACTCGCCGGTATTGCATCCGCGCATGCCGACTTTGTTCTCTTCATGGGTGGCTTTGAACCCTTCCATCCCTTTTTCCATGATGAAGGTTGAGAAGGCTTTGGGATTTTCGTCATCTTTTGCGAGAACGGTAATCGTGTCGGCAATATGGGAGTTGGTAATGAAGCATTTTCGTCCGTTGAGAATGTAGTCCTCGCCGTCTTTTTTATACGTTGAGCGTATACCGGTCGGATCTGAACCGCCTGTGGTTTCAGTGATAGCTGTTGATGCCAACCATTCTCCCGTTGCCAGGCCGGGCAAAAATTTCTTTTTCTGTGCATCGCTGCCGAATTTCAATATGGGTTCGATGCCCAATGCAAAAACTTGAAGCATCATTCCCGCTGCTACCGAAACCTTGCTGATTTCTTCCAGCGCGATAAATCGGGCGGTGTATCCCAAACCCAGCCCCCCGTATTCTTCGGGAATGGTCAAAGCCATCATTTCTGCTTCAGCCATGGCCTTGACAAGTTCCTGATTGACCTTGCCGGTTTTTTCCATTTCAGGAACTTTGGGGGCAACCTGTGTTTCCGCAAATTCTTGAGCCGCTTTTCTGAACATTTCCTGTTCTTCTGTAAATGTAAAATCGATCATTTTAATTTACCTCCTTTAATAGCTTCATTGTTTCAAGGTAGTCGATCAGGGTGTTGATAGATCTATCCAAGTTGGCATCAGACTTATCCACACCGTACATAACCGTAGCGCCCAACATCCCTGCAAACAGCATTTCGGTGATGGCCCTGGTATCCACATCATAACTCAGTCCACCCGATGCCTTGGCCTCATCCAGAAGCCTCTTGAGCAGGTGTTTGAGTCCTATAAACCCTTTATTCACTTCTCTGGATAGATGGGGACGCAGGTCGCTCAGTTCAACGGAAAATGTAATGAAGATACACCCTCCGGGGAAATTCTCGGCATTTTTAAGATACAGGTCTCTGAAGTTTTCAAGGAATCTTTTAATTTTTTCAATGGGATTTTCAATCTCATCCAGGCCGGAAAGATTTTTTTCACGCCAAATGTTACGCGCTTCATCCAGGACCTGGAAGAAGAGCTCCTCTTTGCTCTTAAAATGATTATAAAAACCGCCCTTTGATGTGCCTGCCGCTTCTAATATCTGACTCATTGAAGTGCTCAGAAAGCCTTTCAAAGAAAACAACTTTAACGATTCGTGTATGATTTTTTTCTTAAGATCATTCATGGTGGGGGGCCTTTTCGAGCAATAAGACCGACCAGTCGGTCTTATTGCTCGTTCTTATTTTAATGCCTCTGTTATGTCAATATTTTTTTCAAGCATCGGTCGAAGGGAGCGGAAAAATGGAACGCTAAAATATTTGTGATTTACAGACACGACCTTTCAATGATATTTTACTGACAAGGACCATCCGTTAACACCCGAAGCATTCAATCAAACGCCTCGCAAAATATGGCTGAGCTTCCAGTTGCTCAGCCGATTTGCCGGCATTCATTTTTATATAGGAGGATCTGCCAATGAGATATCATGGAGAAATGATATGTTTGTTCACCCTCTTCTTTACGATGCTTTTTCCGATGGTTTTAACCGCTCAAGAAAGGTTTGAAACCGATATCATTAAAACGTCCGCCGGCAGCCTGGAAATCACGTTTATCGGCCATGGGACGCTTATGCTCAACTTTGGCGAAAAAATTATCCATGTCGATCCTTGGACCCGGCTGGCCGATTATTCCAGAATGCCTAAAGCCGATCTTATTCTTTTAACCCATGAGCACCGCGACCATCTCGATCTGAAAGCCATAGAGATTCTCCGCGCCGAAAAAACCGATGTTGTATTGACCGAGACCTGCTCAAGCCAGGTCAAGGGAGGGATTGTTCTGAACAATAACGATGTTAGGATCGTAAAAGATTTGAAAATAGAAGCGGTCCCGGCATACAATATTATCCATATGCGGAGTAAAGGGGTTCCTTACCATCCAAAGGGTGTGGGTAACGGTTATGTCATCACATTCGGAGATAAACGGGTTTATGTGGCGGGTGATACGGAAAACACGCCGGAAATGACAGTGTTAACCGATATCGATATCGCCTTTTTGCCCATGAACCTTCCGTATACCATGACGCCGGAAATGGTTGCATCGGCAACCAAAGCTTTTAAACCTAAAATACTCTATCCGTATCATTATGGCGAAACAGATACGTCAAAAATCGTAGAATTGCTAAAGGATGTGAAGCAGACAGAGGTGCGTATTCGAAAGATGAAGTAATCATTAGGTGGGTGTTCGCGGAGGAGCGCACCCCCTGAACACGTACATCAATACTGGCGTTGGGCGCCGGTCCCAACACGGGTGTTTGAAATCGCCGGTCTGTAACCTAAATTTGTGGCTGCCTGGATGCAGGATATGATTGAAATATTATGCGAAAATCTCACTCAAGACCAGGCGAATACCTATGGGTTGGTACTGGCCTCGTGCGGCCTGCCGTATTCCATGGTAAGATCCGGAAGCGGCTGGGAAATTTGGGTTGATGAGACGATCTACACCCGAGCCCTGGATCTTGTGGCGCAATACGATGCTGAGAATCCCCAAAAGCCGCCGCTGAATGCCCATAAGACCCAAGAACATAAGAAAACGTATACCGGTATATGGGTTTCCCTGTTTTTACTGGCATGCAATATGGCAGTCGATATGTCCGGTGGAATCGGAAAAATTGCCGGGCAATATGGCGCGTCCGCCTTTGATATTTTAAACGGAGAAGTATACCGGACCGTTACGTCACTGATGCTGCACGCAGACTACCCGCATCTGGCCGGCAATATGGCCGGGATTGCCATATTCGGGACTTGGGTCTGTAACATCACCGGGGCGGGGATCGGCTGGCTGATGATACTTTTAACCGGAATTTTGGGGAACCTGGCGAATGCAGAGCTGTTTCAATACGGTCATAATTCAATCGGCGCATCGACGGCGGTATTTGGAGCCGTCGGCTTTCTGGCTGCATATCAGCTAGATCGGAAGATCAAAGTTGCCGGCCAGCGCAGGAAGGCCTGGATTCCCCTGGCAGGCGGTTTGGCGCTGCTGGCGTTTCTGGGTGCAGGGGCCCACTCGGATCTCACTGCACACTTGTTCGGTTTTCTGGCGGGCATCTTTCTGGGACTTGTTTACGCCATGTATCTGCATCGGGTTCTGAAAGGGAGACATCAAACCTACTGTATGGCCGCCGCCATCGGTATCGTTATTTTCTCCTGGCTGTGGGCGTCTCATATTCTCTAAAACACAATCCCCACATATCCCACAAAACTGGAGCCGGGACTTTTATCATAGCTGGTGGCATATGTCAGGGTTTCCCCTTGTTGTGCCCCGAGCTGTTTTGCAGCTGCTATGGCGGTTGCAGCCGCGCCGCTGCAGCAGGCATTCTGGTGGGCCAATCCTTCTTTAATGACTTTTTCAGGGTCCATGGCCAGCATGGCATCAATAACGCTCCGGTCATTTTTATTTCGGACCCAGTTCACCGCTGAAGGCCCCGTACCCTGGGAGGTAAAGCCGTAATTGGGGCCGTAATGGGTAAGGTCCGTGGAACCGATGACTTTGACCTGGAGCCCCATCCGGATTGACATGTCGACGACAGCTTTTCCGATTTCAAGGGATTTTTTCGTTGGCGGCGCACCTATGGGCACGATTTTAGCGTCTTCAAAAAAATATTTAATAAAAGGGAGCTGAAGTTCGATGGTATTGTCCTGGGTAAAGCGATCTGCGGTTTCAATCTCAAATGCAAATTTTTCGGCCAGTTCACCGGCCAATTGTTTTTCTATTTGTATGGCACCAAAAGGGGTCTCCCATGCACCGTCGGTCATGATATAGGCCGGGGAACCGCTGTGGAGATGCATACCGAAAATCACAAAAACATCCGGTGGATTTTCATCTTGAAGACAGTGTATTACATTGCATGCGATGCTGCCTGAAAAAAACCATCCGGCATGGGGCACGATGCCGCCGGTAAAGGTCCTTTCCGAAAGGGTTTCTGTGGCGTATTCTTTTAGAAATCCTTGGATCTCTTTCTCACACGCCGAAGCATTATCCGGGTACCAGCTTCCTGAAAAAATAGATTTTCTCACATTCATGATAACCGCCTCCCTTCTAACCTATTAATTTGCCACATGCGGCTGAATAAGTCCAATATATTTTTACCTAAACGGATAGGTTCTAGGTTCCCCGTCAAACTACCCGACGTGACAGGCAAGGTTCAAAGTTCAAGGGATGCAACCGATTGAAACTGAAGAAAATATTTATCAAAATCCAGAATGCCTGCCATAACCTATCGGGTAAACGGTTTTGAACCCACGATGAAGCCAGTATCACATTGATGGGAGCTGTCTGATGTTTTTCGTGAGAGATTCAGGTTAGACCTTGACATGACAAGGGTATGATCACTATTTTAAAACAAAATTTATCCGGGTTAGGAGTTTTGAATGCAATCAAATAAAATGTTTTCCACCGACATCGAAGTCAGGTTCCGTGACCTTGATGCTATGGGACATGTTAATAATGCAGTGTTTTTTACATATTTTGAAGAAGGGCGAAAAAATTTTTCCAAAAAAATCTTTAAGGTTTCGGACCTTTCGGACTTTACCTTTATCATGGCCCATATCAGCTGTGATTATCTGAAACCGATTAAATTTAATGGTAATATTACCCTAAAAATGTGGGTCAAGCACATCGGGAACAAAAGTTTTTCCTTTGGATATAAACTCATTGACTCAAAAAACGAATCAACGGTTTATGCCACCGGTGAATCGGTCCAGGTCTGTTATGATTACACAGCGGATACACCGATGGCGGTTACGGCTAAGATGAGAGAAGCGCTGGCTCAATATTTGATACAAGGAGATCCAGATTAGGAGGTTTTTCATGCCCATATATGAATATCAATGTGAAAAATGTCACCACTGTTTTGAGATACTTGTTTTCAGCAGTGATGATGAAAAGGCAACCTGCCCTGAATGTTCTAACAGCCGGGTAAAGCGGCTTTTAAGCTCAACATGTTTTATCGGCAGTTCCGGAGGCAGCGATTGCAGCAAAAGTGCGCCGAAAGGTTTCTCATGAGCCGGCTAGTTTTTAGCGGCGGTCGGCCGCTAAAGAGATGAGATTTTCCAGGACTTGGATTTAGATCTGGGTTCAAACAGCAGGGCAAACACATTTGAATCCCGCTAGAGAGAGAACGCTCCACGACGGCGCATATCTCTTTCCAACCGACTGAAACTTGTGCTTAAGCACCCGTAAGCCCGAGCCGTGCCAGAGTTATAAAGAACAATTCGTCAAAAAATATCCGATGGATGTTTTAAATCGTAATTTCATTCGGCTCGGTCTAACGCGTGCTAAAGCCCTTCAAACAGCCAGGCGGTTTCCAAGAGAAACACGCCGTCGCTTCGCTGTGCCGGAATCAAATGCGTTCACCCTGGTTCAAACAGCCATTCTTCCGCTACCTTGACACGGTAGAAGTCGTTGGTTCAAATCCAATCGTGCCTACCATTTTGAACACGATGTTAGGGCTGAATATCATTTGGCCCTTTTTTTTGGGGAGGAACCTATTTCACCGGGAAGAACCTTCGACGTTCTTTCAATCAAGATTCCGTCTGTTTGGCCATGTTGCTTTTCAGGCTGTCTATAGGCCTCTATAGGGAGTGAAAATATTAAAAACATTTAAAAAATAGATAGTTAAAACACATTGATTGTTTTAAGATCATCCAAAAGCGTTACCGAAGCACCCTCCTGTTTTCCGGAACATCCACACGATATCCCAAATATGTAAAATATATCCACTTTACTCCACTTAATATTTGATATAATATTTTCCTTTAACATTTATAAATTATTATAAAAAAATATTATATATTCATTTATTTTTCTTGACATTTATCGAAAAATGTACTTTAAAGCAAGAAAAGTGGATTAAAGTGGATAACTCTGGAGAAATATGTTTCGAGGAAGCTCATTTCATACCATCGATACCAAAGGACGTATCATCGTTCCTGCCAGATTCCGTGATATCGTTAAAGCAGACGGATCATATGGCGTAATGCTTTCCAGGATGGATCGGGGGCTTGTGGCTTATACCTATGACGGGTGGCGTAAAATCGAGAACCGCATATTGTCCCTTGCCGAGAAAAGCGAGAGTATGCGCCGATTCAGAAGAGTTTTTATCGGCGGATCTTTTGAATGTCCCTGCGACAAACAGGATCGTGTTTTGATACCGCAAAATTTGAGAGAATATGCAGGGCTAGACAGAGAAATCGTACTGGTTGGCGTCCTCGATCATTTTGAAATATGGTCTCGGGAAAATTGGGACCAGGAGAATATGCATTTGGAAAAAGATATGAAAAAGGAGGATGTTAGAAACGAAATCGCTAAATTAGGGCTCTAATTGTATGTCGTTCAAACATACCCCTGCAATGCTTCATGAAGTGCTCCGCTATCTGAACTGCAGACCCGGAAAAATCTATGTTGATTGTACCCTTGGAGGCTCGGGACATGCCAGGGCAATATGCAAAAAAATAATACCGGATGGCGTCTTTATCGGCATCGATCAAGATATGGATGCCATCCAAAACGCAAGAAAAGTTTTAGAACCGTTGGACTTAAGTGTCCACCTCTTTCACGAAAACTTTATATATCTCCCTGATTTTCTTGGACAGTTAAAGATAACATCGGTGGACGGCATTCTTCTTGATCTTGGGGTTTCACTTCATCAGATCGAATCAAGCGGTCGAGGTTTCAGTTTTAAAAGGGATGAACCGCTTGATATGCGGATGAGCACAGCGGCGGACACAACAGCGGAAGATTTAATCAACCGGATGGCGGAAAATAGCCTAAGGAAAATATTTCAGGAATATGGAGAGGAACGCTGGTCAGCAAAAATCGCAAGAAAAATAGTTCAGCAGCGGAAGCACAAACCCATAAGGTCCAGCAAACATCTGGCCCGGATT
>JAFCZV010000091.1 GCA_019314155.1 Deltaproteobacteria bacterium | reverse complement strand
GTCTTTATGATCAATGCCACCAGCGGACAGATTATCGGCAACAGCAAATTATATACCCTGAATTTTCCGGACATCATTCCGATGACACATGTATCCAGAGATCCAAATAGACTAAAAAAAATCATTGATGATTTCGGGGGGGCCATGGTGATCAAACCCTTGCAAAGATTCGGTGGTGAAGGTGTTATCAAAGTTAGTACAAAGGACCAGGAAAATTTGAATTCTCTGATCAATTATTATGTTAAAGGGTACGAAAATTATCCGGAACGTGAAGCGATTATGGTGCAGGAATTTTTGGAAATCGTAAAAGAAGAAGGGGATATCAGGATATTGCTATTAAATGGGGAAATTCTGGGCGCCATGCGGCGTAAACCCAAAAAAGGAGACTTCAGAACCAATGTTCACGCCGGTGGTCATGTATTCAAACATGAAGTGACGGATCGGGAAAAAGAAATCTGCCGGGCAATCAAAAGCCGTCTGATTAAAGACGGCCTCTATTTTGTGGGGATCGACGTAATCGGAGACAAGCTGGCGGAAATCAACTGTGTCAGCCCGGGAGGCATACCCCGTATCAATCGACTGGACAGTGTAAAACTGGAAGTCAAGGTCATCGATTTCGTGGAACAAAAAGCAATGCAAATGGAAGCTATAGTTTCGAACCCTTAATTTTTTAAGGTAAAATTATATGAATGCGATCGTTAAACTGAAAAAAGCAGCATGAGCCTGGATATGGTGACGGTACTTGAAACGTAAGCTTCTATTGTTTATTCACATTTTTATCATTTTATTATTGCCGCTTTCCTGTGGAAAGCAGCCGGATCATCACTTTCTAAAAATAGGGCTGCATGAAGAACCCAAGACCTTGAATATCTGGCTGGCCAGTGACGCCAATTCCAAAAAAATCCTGTCGCTTATTTATCAGCCGTTATATCTGCGGGATCCTGAAACACTCACCCTGATTCCCTGGCTTGCCGACGGTGAACCGAAGTATCATCCGGATACAATTTCATATACCGTCCGCCTCAAACAGGCAAAGTGGTCGGACGGATCGGATGTAACATCAAAGGATGTGGCCTTTACCGCCAACCTCATAAAAGAATTCAGGGTTCCTCGATATTATTCCAGTTGGAAATTTATCAAAAAAATAGAAACACCGGACAAACACACTGTCCGGTTCTATCTTGAGGAACCGAAAGCCATATTTTTGACCCGAACGCTGACGTCATCGATTGTTTCAACAAAAGAATGGGCAAACATTACACAGGCCGCCAGAATCAAACAAAAACCACTGAAAGCCCTGATCAATCACAAAATTGAAAAACCGGTCGGGTGCGGTCCCTTTGTTCTAAAAAAATGGCGGCGGGGAACTTATGTTCATCTTCAAAAAAACAGGTTTTTTTTCGGCCTTCATCAGGACATCGGCGGTCGAATTCTCGGCCCGTATGTGAATGACCTTCTTTTCAAAGTTTACGGAACCGCTGATGTTGCCGTACTGGCCCTGAAAAAGGGGAGTATCGATATGTTCTGGTGGGGCATCCAACCCGGATATATCGATGACTTAAAGCGGCAGAAAGACATCCAGATATTTCATAGTAAAAAGAGCGCTGTGTATTTTATGGGCTTTAACCTGAGAACACTGCCGTTCAGCGATGTCAGTCTGAGGCGGGCGGTGGCCGTCCTGGTTGACAAGGAGTTTATCATTTCTCGCATCCTCCAGAAATACGGTACCCGTATGGACTCTATCGTCCCGCCGGGGAATCGATACTGGTTTTGTTCGGATGTCTCCCGCTACGGAGAAGGCATGGATCGAGACGATCGCATTAAAAAAGCCTATCATATCCTTTACGAGGCCGGATATACTTGGGAAGAACCTCCCGTTGATGAGAGCGGGAAAGTGGTTCCTGGTAAAGGGATACGGATGCCCGGCGGTCAACTGATGAAAAAAATCACGATTTTAACGCCACCGGCAGATTATGATCCCCACCGGGCTATGAGCGGTATGATGATACAGGAATGGCTCAAGGCTTTGGGCATAACGGCGCTTTCCCGATCCATGGCCTTTGGGGCTCTGCTTACACAGATTAAAGGGCGGCATGAATTTGATGCCTTTATCCTGGGATATGGAAGGCTGTCCATGGATCCCGATTATTTGAGAAATTTTTTCCATTCCGCCAACGACAGACAACGGGGCTGGAACATGAGCGGATATAACAATCCCGAGTTCGACCGTATCGCCGAAAAATCTGCAAGTGAGATGAACCGAGAACAGCGCAGAAAACTGATTTTGAAGATGCAGAAGATCATCATAACGGATGTTCCGTATATCCCTATTTATAATCCGGCACTCCTTGAAGCGGTACGCAAAGATACATTCAGCGGTTGGGTGGAAACCTTGGATGGAATTGGAAATATCTGGTCCTTTTGCCTGGTCAAACAAAATGATACAATATCTCGATAAATTTTGAAGAATTGGATTCAATAATATAAAACACCTGAAACGCGCATGTAGCTGAACTTAATCCGGAATTATTTTAATGGAAGTCCGAAAATTTGTCTTTAAAAGACTGATCGAGATATTCGTCATTTTCTTTGTGATCTTGACGGTACTTTTTTTGCTGTTCCGCTTAGCGCCCGGCGACCCGGTCACCCGGATGGTCGACCCGACTATGACCCCGGAAGATGCGGCGCATTTAATTGCCCAACTGGGGCTCGATCAACCGATCTGGCTGCAGTATATTTATTATCTCAAAAACTTCTTTACCGGAAATTTCGGAATTTCTTTTCATCACGGCGTATCGGTGTTCTCGATTATTTTGAACCGGCTTCCAAACACCATCCTCTTGTTTACCACTTCTATATTTCTTTCCGCGTTTGTCGGTATTTTTTTGGGCAAAATCGCATCCTGGAACAAAGGAAAAAAAACCGATACCTGGATGACCCTGGGAGCGCTGGTTTGCCATACCCTTTTTCTACCGTGGCTGGCTTTAATTATGATCTGGATTTTTGGATTTAAAATCGGATGGTTCCCCTTGAACGGCATGATTTCACCGGAGATATGGATAGATCCGTCATCCGGATTCTGGTTGAAATCCCTGGATGTGGCGCATCATATGGTTTTGCCGCTGGCCACTCTATTTTTTATTCATTTTGGAAGTTACTTGCTCCTGATGCGCAGCAGCATGCTGGATACACTTAAAGAAGACTATATTTTAACGGCAAGGGCCAAGGGTCTCGAAGAAAAGGTGATTCGAAACCGACATGCAGCGCCCAATGCGGCGCTGCCCGTGGTGACCAGCGTAGGGATCAGCCTGGCATTTTCACTCAGCGGCGGCGCCCTTACGGAAACGGTGTTCAGCTGGCCGGGGATCGGGCGAGAGCTGGTCTTTGCCGTCAGCAACAGTGATTATCCTTTGGCCCAGGGCTCCTTTTTATTGATCGCCATCGTGGTTCTGATTGCCAACCTGGTGGTGGATGTTCTTTACGCCTACCTGGATCCAAGGATCAAGTATTGACAGGAAAACCGATGATAGTGAAACGATCGACACAAACATCAAATATCAGCGCAAAACCTTCCAAGAGATTCCCGATCATCGAGCGATTGAAGGAAGGCTGGGGGGTTTATAAAGAGAACCTGATTGGGAAAATAGGTCTGACCCTGCTGGTCATTTTTGCGCTGATGGCTGTATCCAGTTTTTTTACGCCATTAATCGATCCCATGTACCATCCCATGACCGGCGTAGATCCGCAAATTTCCCATTCCACAGGACCGAGCTGGCGTCACTGGCTGGGAACGGACTTTATCGGCCGCGATATTCTGTGCCAGCTTTTGGCCGGTGCCCGCATTGCGTTTATGGTCGGGATCTCCGCAGCATTCATGAGTATATTCCTCGGCACGATCATTGGTATGATTGCCGGCTATGCAGGTAAAATTGCTGACACACTCCTTATGCGCCTGGCGGATATGATTATGGTGATGCCGACCCTGCTGGTGGTGCTAATTTTGTCGTCATTGTTCGGACAGTTAAATATCTGGACGATTGTTCTGCTTATAGCCCTATTTCGCTGGCCGGGAGTTTCGCGGGTTATCCGGGCTCAGACACTCTCTTTAAAGGAACGGCCGTTCATCGAAGCTGCCAAAGTGACCGGGGCCTCCCATTTTCGAATCATTTTCCGTCACATTATGCCCAATGTTCTCCCACTGTCACTGTTGTACATGACGTTTCGTGTCACTTCTGCCATAATTATAGAGGCAGCGCTGGCATTTCTGGGGTTCGGAGATCCGAGCACCGTCAGCTGGGGCATGATGCTGCAATGGGTATGGAAAACCGGACACATGTTTCAGGCGCCTTACTGGCTGCTGCCTCCCGGCATCTGTATTTCATTGCTTACCCTTTCATTTTATATGCTGGGCCGTGCCATGGAGGAAGTGCTTGATCCCAGGCTTCGAAAGGAGATTGCACAAGAATAGAATGGCTCTGTTGACGGTTGAAAATTTAAGTATCGGGTACCATACTCGAAAAGGTTTCCTAAAATCGGTACGGGGAGTCTCCTTTGCGCTGGCTGAGGGCAAATCCCTCGGCCTTGTCGGAGAATCGGGCTGCGGCAAAACAACCATTGGTATGTCATTAATGAGATTGCTCCCCGAAAATGCCGCTGTCACCGACGGGAGGATTCTGTTTGAAGATAAAGATTTGCTTAAGCTGTCGGAAAAGGAAATACGGCATGTTCGTTGGAAAAAGATTGCGATGATTTTTCAAGCGGCCATGAATGCCTTGAATCCGGTCCATAGGGTCAGTGAGCAGATTGCAGAGGCTATTTTGGCGCACGATGCCGATATATCTGAAGAAGCCGCCATGAAACAGGTTGAAAGCCTCTTTCAGGTGGTGGGGATCCCGCCGGAACGCATGAGAGACTATCCGCATCAATACAGCGGCGGCATGAAACAGCGTGCCATTATTGCCATGGCGCTGTCCTGCAATCCGTCTCTGATCATTGCAGACGAGCCCACCACCGCCCTGGACGTCATTGTCCAGGATCAGATTTTAAACGCCATCAAGGATTTTCAAAATAAACTGAATATTAGTCTGATATTTATATCTCACGATATCGCAGTCGTAGCAGATGTCTGTGACAGTATCGGCATTATGTTTGCCGGCCAGCTGGTGGAATATGGTAACGTGAAAGAAGTTTTTCATGCGCCGATGCATCCGTATACCCGATCACTGCTGGCGTCGTACCTGACGTTGGACAAAGATATCGTTCAATTAAACTCTAATATAGGTGAAACTCCGGACCTCGTTAATCCAATACCCGGATGTTGTTTTTCCGAGCGATGCATCGTTTCAGAAGCCGCTTGCAGTCTCAACACCCCTGAATGGGTAGAGATTTCACCGACCCACAAGGCCCTTTGCTACCAATGCAAATGAAAAAGATTCTATAATGAAAGATCCAAACAAAGTTATCGTACAGCTGGAACGAATCTCTAAGACGTTCCGAACGAGGGCTTCTTTTTTAAAAGGAGACCCAAAAGAGATTGTGGCACTCAACCGGGTCTCTTTTGAGATACGCAGAGGTGAAATTTTTGGTCTGGTTGGTGAAAGCGGCAGCGGCAAAACAACGACCGGCCGTCTCATCGTAAAGCTGGAAGAGCCGGACCATGGAAAATTGTTGTTAGACGGAAATGACATTACCAAAATCAAAGGAAAGACCTTGAAAGATTTTCGCAGGAAGGTACAGATGATTTTTCAGGATCCCTATCAGTCTCTGAATCCTTATCTTTCCGTGTACGACAGCGTTTCTGAGCCCCTGGTCGTCCACAACGTGGGCAATTCTGAAACCCGCAAGGATATGGTCCGGCAGAGTTTGAATTCTGTAGGCCTTGCCCCTCCGGACGAATTCTTTTACCGCTACCCCCATCAGATGAGCGGTGGTCAGCGACAGCGAGTCGCCATTGCCCGGGCCATGGTCCTGAAACCGGAGTTCGTCGTCGCAGATGAGCCCACATCCATGCTCGATGCGTCATTAGCGATTCATATTTTTAATATTTTGTCTGAGATGCGGAAGAAACTGAACGTCACCTTCCTTTTTATCACCCACAGCCTGGCAGCCGCACGCTATCTATGTGACCGTATTGCAGTCATTTATAAAGGCGAGATGGTCGAGACAGGGTCTGCAGAGGATATTATCCAAAATCCCCAACATCCGTATACCCAGGCACTTATCAAGGCTCACCCTCGATTCCGGCACTAACCCAAATCTAAAAAAAATATGCTTCGATTGAATTGCTTACTGTCACAATTTAGTGAGCCGCAGGATGATTCCGTTTCCATCGGGAAGCTGTCTGAGTAAATTAGAGCGCGTTAAAGCGAACAGCATAGAGATAGCCAAAATTATTTAATTATCACATTCCCGCGGTGTAATCTTAACACCTTAGTCCTGTTCGCTTTTACGCGGTTTTATTTGCGAGTTCTTGCCGATGGAAACGGAATTATTCTGCGGTTGAAACGGAGTGGTATTCTGAGAAAGGCTATAAGTATTTCGAGGATCTCTTTATGAAGCATCTTTCATCCATCGATCCAGGATGTCCCTGTCTTTTTGATTGATGGCGGTGATCTGAAGCTGATGGACGGTTTTTCCTGCTCTTTCTTCGACGGACAATACCTTTGCATAAATATCTTCAAAACAGTGGGCATCCACACAAAAATCGAAGAACAGCTTGATATCGGTAAAGGGTATCAGCGGCGGCATAATCGATGCGGTAATCGAATTCTCACTCAACATGAGGGTCTCCCCCGACAGGGAGCTGTTCGATATTTTTTTATCTTCCACTTTCCAGCACCTAAAAGCCAGGTTCATGGGAACTCCCGCCTCAACGACATCCCGCACTTTTAGTTCAAGATTATAGGGCGGTCCAATTTGTTTTACGGAATAGGCCACCAGAGGTCGCTTGACGCCTTTCATCATAAATGCCTGGGGATCTTCACAGGTAACCAATTCCTTGATCAGGTTGTAAGTCGATTCTCCAATGAGAACCTGTCCGCCGACAGTATTCGATTCTATGCGCGC
>JAFCZV010000090.1 GCA_019314155.1 Deltaproteobacteria bacterium | reverse complement strand
TTTTGAATACCCGTTGAACTTGACCAGCCATGATTCGTGCTTTATATTTTGCGATGGCTAAGTAACCTGTTTTTAAGGAGTAACGCAACTCTTTTCTGCCTACATATTCTTGAAGATCTTTGGGAACGAACATCCTAAAACAGTACGAATAGGGATTGCGAACAAGGTAAGATGGTGATCTGCTTGTTTGAGGATTCATTTCATCAACTCCATCTGCTTCTTAGTGTAAGTTTTTAGTGTAACAGATGGAATTGATCAATATTTAGGGCAAAATGCACAAAAAAACTCACTGTAAAAACAGTGAGTTATGTTTTGTGTTTGGTGCCGAAGGGGAGACTCGAACTCCCACAGGGAAACCCCTACTAGACCCTGAACCTAGCGCGTCTACCAATTCCGCCACTTCGGCATGAATAATATCGTTTAAGGGATTGATTTAATATAAAGGATATTTTATATAAACCTTTCTTTAATTTTGTCAAGACCCATATTACCTGCTGGGAAAAATTATAATGGAACTCGTTGAAAATATCGATAAGATTAAAAAGCCGTATAAAAATGCCGTTATTACCATCGGCAATTTCGACGGTGTCCATATTGGACATCAGGCTCTTTTTTATGAGGTGATAGAAAAGGCCGACAGTATCGGCGGCACTTCGATTGTTATGACCTTTGACCCCCACCCGGTTCGTGTATTAAAACAAAATGGACATTTGCCCCTCATAACTCTGAACGAACAGAAAATTGAACTTATTGAAAACTCAGGCATAGATGTTCTTATATGCACCCAATTCAACAAAGCATTTGCGGCAATTTCGGCGAAAGAATTTGTTGAAAACCTCCTGTTGAAATGTATCGGCATGAAGGCCATTGTTGTTGGAAAAGATTATACATTTGGCAGAAATCGTGAGGGGAATTTAGAACTTTTACAAACCTATGCCGACAACCTCGGATTTGAGGTCATTGTCGCCGACTGGGTTCAGACATCAAAGGGCTTGCCAAACAGAATCAGCAGCACCCGGACCCGTGAACTCGTAATGGCGGGCGAGGTGGCCGAGGCTAAAAAACTTTTAGGCCGCTATTACCAGATCAGAGGGGTTGTGACCACCGGACGTAATAGAGGCGGAAGACTTCTTGGATTTCCCACAGCAAACATTACTTTGCATGATGAACTGTGTCCAAAAAACGGAGTCTATGCTGTTACGGTAGATTGCATGGAGAAAAAATACCAGGGTGTTGCCAATATCGGATACAGCCCCACATTTGACGATGGTGTCTTCTCTGTAGAAGTCCATATTCTCGACTTTAATGAAAACATATACGGACAGAAAATCCGTGTAAATTTTGTTCAGCGCATCAGAGACGAAATAAAATTTTCTGATATTACCGAATTGTCCGATGCGATCAGAAAAGATATTGAAAAGGCACGCAAAACCCTATCTTAATAACCCTCGATCCTTTTGTTCAAGGTTCGCGAAGAAATAAATTTACATTTTTAAGGAACAGACACGCCCCCATGGCAAGGCTCGAGGCGATCCAATATTCTGCCGATTTAATCGACGCGTAATGTTGCCGTGCGGGATGGATCGGGGCACCAAGATTTGGAATTATTTTTGAGCGCAGCCTTAACTCCGATCTTTAATGATATTCATATGAAAAAAAACATCAGTATTTCCCTGATTTTGGGAGGGGCAGTATCTGTACTGGCGCTTTATCTGGCCTTTAGAAATGTCCCACTTGATGAGCTTTTAGTCTACCTTGCATCGATCAATTATTTTTGGATACTACCGTCAGTTCTGGTGATTTTAATAAGCTTTGCCTTAAGAGCCTACAGATGGAAAATAATACTCGAATCCACCGGCGAAATAAGTTTCTGGGGGGCATTCCATCCACTGATGATTGGTTTTATGATCAACTGCATCCTGCCGGGAAGGGTTGGGGAAGTGGCGAGGCCTGCCGTTTTGCAAAAAAAGGAAAACATTCCATTTTCCACAGGGCTTGCGACGGTAGCTGCTGAACGTTTTTTTGATATCAGCATACTGATTGTTCTTTTCGCAGCAATGCTTGCCACGGTTCAAATAGATCCCGGTCTTGATATTGTTTTCGGCGAATACCATCTCAACAGAGCAACGCTGGTGGCCGCCGGTGAAGGAACGTTTATACTCCTTTTAGTACTGATTCTCGGGATCGCCATGGTTGGCTTCAGCAAAACCCGAAATATTATAAACGGCTTAATCATAAGAATTCCGTCTATGCTTTTTTTTGCCGGACCGGATCTTAAAAAAAAAATCTTAAAAAGAATTTGCGAGCCCATGGTGAGATTTGTCGACAATTTTGCCACAGGTTTTACCCTGGTTAAATATCCTACAAAGATATGTGCCTGTATCGGTTTATCTTTTGTTATTTGGGGTCTTGCGGCTTTTTCATATTATTTAATGGCACTCGGCTGCCCGGGCATAGAACTGTCGTTTGTTGAAATCACCGCGGTCATGATAATAATTTGTTTTTTTATTGCCCTCCCTTCTGTTCCCGGCTACTGGGGAATTTGGGAGGCAGGCGGTATCTTTGCCCTGTTGCTTTTTGGGGTTTCTTCAAAAGATGCCGCCGGTTATACCCTGGCAAATCATGCAATTCAAATATTTCCTATTATTATTGCCGGGCTTATTTCCGCAATGATAACCAGCGTAAACATTTTACAGGTTTCATATGAAAAACGAAGAAAATAATACAGTTAACCCGGACAAACCGGAAACAAATAGAAATTTCCATATAGCAACGATGGAAATATTAACATATCCGGACAGATTCCTCAGTCAGCCGACCCATCCGGTTAAAAACATCGATGGTGAACTCCAGAACATGATTGAGCGCATGGCCGTCACCATGTACCAGGCACCCGGCGTCGGTCTGGCTGCGATACAGGTAGGCATTAACCAAAGTTTCCTCATTTACGATGTCTCACCCCAAGACTCGGAACGATCTTTACAGGTCCTGATTAATCCCAGGATCGTATCGGAGGAAGGAACGACGATTTCAGAAGAAGAAGGGTGCTTGAGTGTTCCTGATTTCAGAGCCGATGTCAAACGGGCGGCTTCTATTCTGATCGAAGGTTTTGACAGAAATGAGAAACCGTTGCGTATGGAAGCGGAAGGATTGCTGGCGGTGATCCTCCAACACGAAATTGACCATTTAAACGGCATCTTATTTATAGACCGCATCAGCTCTTTAAAAAGAGGGATATACAAAAGAAAGGTGAAAAAGAACTTAAAAAACAGATGAACAAAGCGGCCAAAATAATCTTCATGGGAACACCGGAATTTGCAGTACCCGCCCTGAATGCGCTTCACAATAACGGCCAGGACGTGGCGTTGGTGGTAACCCAGCCAGACCGTCCAAAAGGACGCGGCCGCAAAGTCTTCCCGCCTCCTGTTAAAGAGGCTGCGATAAACCTCGGAGATGAGGTCATTCAGCCGCCGTCAATCCGAACGGCCGAGTTCTCGGACCTTATGGCAGAACACCAACCTGACTTCATTGTCGTGGTTGCTTTTGGCCATATAATTCCAAAAAACATCCTCGCAATACCCAAAGTTGCGACCCTAAATATTCATGCATCACTCCTACCAAAATATCGTGGACCTGCACCGATCCAATGGGCAATCATAAACGGAGAAAAAGAGACAGGAATCACGATCATTTTAATGGATGAGGGTTTGGATACCGGTGACATCCTCCTTTCTTCAAAAATTGAAATGATGCCGGACGACACTTCAGGAACCCTTCATGACCGTCTGGCTGAACTGGGCGCAGATCTTTTGATCCAAACCCTTAATTTTTTTAAAACCGACAAAATACATCCTATTCCACAGAACCATTCCCAAGCCACATACGCTCCTCTTCTTAAAAAAAACGACGGACGTTTGAATTGGGAAATGCCGGCCAGGGAACTGGAAGCGCTCATTCGTGGGGTCACCCCATGGCCCGGCGCCTTCACCTTTCATGAAAACAAACGCCTTAAAATTTTCAAGGCCAGGCCCATTTTTATGGATACTCCCGAAACTCCCGGTAGCGTGATCAGGGGATTTCCCGATGAACTTCGTGTCGCCGCCGGAGAAGGCGTTTTGTCTATTATGGAGATTCAGGGATCGTCCGGAAAACGGCTTTTGATTAAAGATTTCCTGCGTGGATACCCTTTGACTCCCGGAACAATTTTGCACTGACATCTATAGCAGTTCCCAAAAATATGTTCCGATTGAATTGCTTACTGTCACAATTTCAGTAGGCCGCAGAATGATTCCGTTTCGATCGGGAAGCTGTCTGAGCAAATTAGAGCACGTTAAAGCGAACAGCAGAGAAGTAATCAAAATTATTGATAATTATCATATTCACACATTGTAATTTTAACACCTTAGCCCTGTTCGCTTTTACGCGGTTTTATTTGCGAGTTCTTGCCGATGGAAACGGAATTATCCTGCGGCTGAAACGGAATGTTATTCTGAGAAAGCCTATAAATTCTGTCACCATCGAATCGACCGGATATCCAAGGACTTATGCGTATGGCCGACAAGGCACGGAAAACCTCGCTGTATATCTTGAATACCCTTGATAAAGGGCATAAAACCCTCGATAATATTTTAGATGATCTTCTCCCTAAAGACACCCTTTTATCAAGAAAGGACCGAACATTCGTCCAGGCCCTGGTATTCGGCGTTCTGAGATGGCGGGGGCGGCTCGATTGGATCATAGACTATTTCTCAAAAACCCGTTTAGACAAAATCGATCCCAGGGTTCTGAATATTTTGCGGCTCGGACTTTTTCAGATCATATATTTGGACAGGATTCCCGCATCGGCTGCAGTGAACACATCGGTTGAAATGGTAAAATCCTTCGCCGCACCTTACGTGGTGCGTTTTGCAAACGGGCTGCTGCGAAGTGCTGCCAGAGAATATGAACACGTTCCTTTTCCTGATCTTGAAAATGATCCTGTATCGGCACTGGCGGTAAAAAAATCACATCCGAAATGGCTAATAAAAAGATGGTTGGATCGGTTCGGACCGAAAGAGACCGGACAGATCTGCGATGCAATCAACACCATTCCCCCCATAACCGTACGATGCAATTCGCTTAAGATCCATCGTAAAAAACTGAAAATTTTCCTGGAAGAATATGTGGAAAAGGTTGAGTACACCGCCTACGCTCCGGACGGCGTCTTTTTTTTAAGCCCAAAGAAATCTATTCCGGAAATAGCGGCCTTTAAAGACGGACTGTTCCAGGTCCAGGATGAAGCCGCACAGTTGGTTACGCTTCTTCTGAATCCGAAGCCGGGTGAAACAGTATTAGATGCATGTGCCGGTCTTGGCGGAAAAACAGGACATATCGCCCAGATGATGAACGACCACGGAAGAATCATCGCCATGGATAAAAATAAAAAAAAGCTGCGGCGCATGGAATCCGAGATGCATCGTCTGGGGATTTCCATTGTGACGACCCGCCCCCACGATCTCAATGAACCCTTCAACAGAGAAGATTATAAAAAATTTGACCGCATTCTGTTAGATGCGCCCTGTTCCGGACTGGGTGTTCTAAGAAGAAATCCGGATGCAAAATGGCGCATATCGGAACCAGATTTGTTCGATCATCAAAAAAGACAGTCGAAATTTCTATATAATTTGGCAGATCTCGTCAAACCGGGAGGCGTCCTGGTTTATACTGTCTGCAGTACAGAACCCGAAGAAAATGAATCGGTAATAAAAGATTTTTTGAATAAACATTCGGAGTTTGCTATAGAAAAAAGTCCGGATGGATTAACTTTTAAAGCACGTTCTCTGATAACAGAAGATGGATATTTCAAAACTTCTCCGCATCTTCACAACATGGATGGGTTTTTTTCCATCCACATGAAACGTATAAATTGATCTCACGTATATTAAAAATCGCTGCTCTGTTTTTTGTATTTATCTTTATTGTTGCTGGAAGTGCGTATCTGACCCTCACACTCATCATCAAAAGTGAAGATGCCGTTGTGGTCCCGGATCTGATTGGAAAAGATGTGATCTATGTTCTCGAGCTGTTGACAGATTTGGGACTGAATACAAAAGTCGAAGGGTCAGAGTACAGCGCCGAAGTCCCCAAAAACAACGTTATTTTCCAGGATCCGGAACCCGGATCGGAAATAAAAAAGGAACGTGATGTCAGGATTATAATTTCAAAAGGTCCAAAGTTTATTTCGATGCCCAATCTTGAAGGGCTTTCGGTTCAACAGGCTCAAATCATTCTGGAAGAAAACAGCTTGTGTCTGGGGGAAATATCCAGTACGTACAAAAATATCATAAAAAAAGAGACCATCATTGCACAAGTGCCTTCTCCTGAAACCGTGATAACTCGGGGCGGATGTGTCAATCTTTTGGTCAGTATGGGAATTCGGCCACGGGCTTACCAAATGCCGGACCTAAAAGGGCTCTCCCTTGACCGAGCACTTCCGCTGGTGGAAAATAGAAATCTGGTACTTGGAGCAATAACCTCTTTTTTTCACAAAGAAAAAGCCCTTAATACCATTGTCCATCAGGAACCGTCATCCGGACATCGCGTCATCGAAGGTTCCACTGTCAACCTTGTTATCAACAGAAAACCCGGTTCAAAAGACCAGGGATATCTTCCCGGCTCTCAAGGGGGGAGCCTGTTCAGATACCGGCTTAAAGACGGCTTTTTAAAAAGACATATACGGGTTGTCTTAAACAGTTACGGAGTTTCAAACGTTATATTCGATAATTTCATAAAACCCGGGGAAGACATCTGGCTGATCATCCCCAGACACAACAATGCAACAGTCTTCCTTTATGAGGATGGCGACTTGATTAAGACCCAGGTTTTCGAAGCCGATTAAGGGGTCTTGATATTTGACATAGGATACATATCCCGGGAAGGTTCAAATAAAACTGCTTGATATTACTTGTATTTTATGTTTTATTAAAGCAAAATGTAACTACTCAGGTGGATAGACTGAAGGTTGAAGGCTTTTAGGGACAAATCATGCGCGATCACACAAAACTTAGGGCATTTGAGCTGGCTGACGAGGTAGCAGTATTGG
>JAFCZV010000535.1 GCA_019314155.1 Deltaproteobacteria bacterium | reverse complement strand
CACTTCAAGGTTACCGATGTGCCTGCAAACCAGTTTCATTACACCATGGCATTCAATTCCAAAAAAAATCAGTTTTTTATAACCTACAACGACAGCAGGAACGGAGCTGGTGATGTTTTCGGAGTTATTTTAGATGACACCGGTGCGGTAGTGAAAGAAGAATTCGTCATCAGCAATGCGGTAGGGCATCAGGTGAACCCCGTGGTCTGCTACAACCCGCAGGATGATACTTATCTTGTCAACTGGGAGGATTTCAGGGCTCACGGTGACAGCCTCACTGAATATGAAACGCTCGATGTCATGACCGATATCTACGGCGCGCTGCTTGCCGCAGACGGCACCATTCTGGTCAATAATATCACCATGTGCGTTGATGCCAACGGCATTGATGGCGATCAGCGCTTTAACGATATAGCCTACAACTCGAAAACCAATCAGTTTCTGGTCAGCTGGACCGATACCCGCGACAGCCTGCAAAACATCGGAATCGTAGGCAGAATCGTTGAGGCCGACGGCACCATGCCCGCGGAAGATTTTACCCTGGTTGACGCTACCGGCGCACAGATGATAGGCCAAACCCTGTATCTACCGCAGGACGATAAATACTTTATCGCCTTTGAGCGCGACCTTAACGATGTGGATGAGTTTTACTTTAAGGACATTACTGCGCATCTGGACATAGCGGCCATGTGGCTTGATGCCAATGGTCAGCCCGAGGCCGACATGATCGATATTTTTAACGGTGACGGGAATCAGCGCTTCGTGCGCTTTGCCCATAACACCAAAAGGAACACTTTTTTAATGGTCTGGCAGGATGATTTTCCGGGCGTGTCCGATTCAGTAGAGGGCCATATCATGAGCGCCGGCGGCAATATTATGGGTAAAATATACGAAAAATAATCTGCCCTGATTCATGTACAGGGGGTTAAAAGCAGACCGCCGCCCAAGATACATTCCCCACTAGCATAACTCTATGCGGGTTACTCTAATTCTCAAATCCCACCCAGGGATGATTACCAGACCTCAGTATCATACCCCATATCTTGTGTGCCCATCTGCCCACTGAAAATCAACACTACTACCATAAGGGTGTGATCAGAACACCACTCATTCCGCTCAACACTACCGAATCAAATGTGCGTACCCATAAGAGTGCATGTTTAGCCACAGACAAAACAAAAGGGCCAGGAAAATCCCAGCCCTTTTACTGTGCCTAAATTGTGTCCACTATGACATTGTATATTACGGAGCAAACAAAAATTCTCTAAAGTATCGCTCTCCCCACTCTTCACCAAAGTGATGCTTCATAGGGGCACTGCCAGGATCTTTGGTAGTATAGTCATCCCTATATCGTTCCATATAGTTATCTCTTCTCAATAAAATCTCCTGGTCTGTCAAAGGCTCTGCTTTTTTGATACAGTCACAAAAAACATTTATGTAGTCCCTGAATGCCTCTTCCAAATTGGGCAGATACTTTGTATCACACCAAAGATAGAAGGCAAAACCAGAATTGTAAAACTTGGCCCATTCGTGCGACTCCGAACGTCCGCCTTCTGCTTTGGGAATCCACTTATACTTCTCGCAAACATCTTTTAGTGGCAGAATATATTTATCCATATATTCCTTGTCTCTTGAAATGGGATGCAAATCGATGACACCAATTAAGAATTTGCTGGCATATATAAAATCAAAACCAAATATCGGAAAGTCATAATTTTTAGCAGGTGGTACGCAACCATAGTCAACAAGCATGGATCCACCAAAATCCATTTCTCCAAATCTCAAGCCCCCGGTCTTGGTACATCCATGGTATTCACTTTCTATAAAAACGTTTTTTTCCTTATCTGAATGCTTAACTTTAAATTCCGGGTCAAGCGGCAGAGGCTTTACCTCAAAAGCTTTGCCCATCTCTTCACACAAAATTCGATTGAAATTAATTTTAAAATTCTTTTCTTCTTGCATTACAAATTCCTCCTCATGAAACACAATGAGACATTGATATTTGAAGCTGAACACCATTTCCTAACATTTTTCGCCATCCCACATTATTTTCCCTCTTCCTTGCTCCAGTCT
>JAFCZV010000534.1 GCA_019314155.1 Deltaproteobacteria bacterium | reverse complement strand
ACAACAATAGCAACTATCAAGAGCCTGATTTTTCTGTGATAACGTAATATCCTATCACCAAACGATAGCGGTTGAACTAACTGCAATTTCGTCACGTTATCAAGCTCTTGATTTCCTATGATACTCTCAATGTATTACATCAAATGCCCGTCAATAGATACGGAATGGATATCACATTTTCGCCTGTCTTCTTGGAATTGATAAAAGGCTCTCAAATAAACAACAAAATCAAGAACAAAAAAGAAAGGAGGACCATACCGGCCGGTTGGGGAAGTGAAAAGTTTATTGAAAAATTATCTAAATGTAAAAAGGGGAAAGAAACATGAAAAAAAATCTAATTTTACAGCTATTGGTGATCATTGTAAGTGTTGCAATCTTTACAGTAACACAAGTTTTTGCTTTTGAAATTATCACTGCCGAGGATTTCAAAAAAGAAATTATTACCAAAGATATCCTCATTAAAACCGCAGACAATTTTATCGTAATGTTTGACAGTTCAAGTTCCATGAAAGAACCATTTAAAGATACCGGACTGACAACATTAGATGCTGCCAAAAAACTATTAAAAGATAGAAATGCGATACTTCCGGACCTGGGATACAATGCAGGGTTATACTTGTTTACACCCTTTAAACCCATTTACATGATGCAGAAATATGACCGGGATAAATTTGCTGCTGCCATTGACCAACTGCCGGCAAAAGCGTCGGGAGCAACTTTAATGCAGCAGGGGCTTCATAAATTGGATGGCGTACTGTCTGGACTTTCCGGACGAACTGTGGTGTTTTTATTCACCGATGGTATGTATAGTCGTATGCCGGGAACCAGGAAGCCGGTGGAAATCGCAAGAAGGCTTGCTGAAAAGTATAATGTTTGTTTTTACGTTATCAGCACTGCTAAAGGTGATTTGGAGAAAGATGTCCTGAAAGCGGTTGCTTCCATAAACGAGTGTTCCCGGGTTGTCCCATTTGATCAAGTGTATGAAAAACCCGTGTATCTGGCCGGAGCGCTTTATGTTGTCGACTCAAAAGTTGAAGTAAAAACCGTCTCCGAGTTAAAAGTCGTCGGTATCAAACCCGAAAATGTCCTGTTTGAATTCGATCAGTTAGATCCTTCACTCGACAGTCGCGACAAATTGACACTGGTTGCTGACTTTCTTCAAAACAACCCCGATACCTTTGCTGTCCTTGCCGGATTCACCGACAGCGTAGGCAACCCCGAATACAATCTGAAGCTTTCGCGTATGCGGTCGCAAAACGTAAAAAACTATATCCTGGAGCAACAAAGCCACATCGATATTGATCGCATCATTTTGTTCTGGTTTGGCAGTATTAATCCGGTTGCACCCAACGATACTGATGAAGGGCGTAGTAAGAATCGCCGGGTAGAAATAGCAATTGGCTTCATGAAGTAAACTCAATAATAATGGAATTGATCCCAAAGGACTTTCTACCAAGGGCTTTGGGTTTGCACGACCGACCGCCAACAATGACACACCGGAGGGGCAGGCCCAAAACAGAAGGGTTCAGTTAATACCGGTTAGATAAGCTTTTATCGTGTTTTTAAGATGGGGCAACGCAACAGGATTGCCAAGCCCCATCTTCAAATCGTCTCATAAAATGACCGGAGCGGAAAAATGAAAAAGGAGCGCCCGTTGCCTATTGATGAAATCTGTAAATATCTTAACATTGACCGAAATATCTTTTACAAATGTATCGAGATAAAAGAGTTGTCAGATTATTATCTTAACCGCTTCCAAGACCATAAAGCACATCAAATTTTCGATCTTGAATACTGTCTTGGACTATTGAAAAATTGAAGCCATAAATTTTTTCCGATTTCACTTTAAAATCTTAAATCCGAAACTTGTAATATCTGCTATGAAAATGTACATATCAGAGGTCGAAAATATTTGTAATATCGTTTTTCATAAAGGGCAAATCTATTTCACAGGGTTTGCCCTTTTTGCATTTATGTAAGAAATAAGATATATGTAAAACAGTTAGAGTTGATTCAGGTTTTCAGATTAACAAGGTATTATAGGGTTGAGCATAAGGAATTCCGACCATCTTGTAA
>JAFCZV010000533.1 GCA_019314155.1 Deltaproteobacteria bacterium | reverse complement strand
CTGCTATTCACAATTCAAGATGTGACACCAATAGCAAATTTTACATCTTGACAAAAATGTTTCCGCAAACTATCCTGCCTTCTCAACAATAGTGTTCCTGGTTGTCAATCAAACAATATACGTAAGCCCCGGAATAACTCCGGGGCTTTTTTTATTGGAACACAGAAGGAAGGTATATATTGAACTTTGAAGCATTTAATTTTCATCCCACTGTTGCGGCTGGCGTTTTAGAAGCGGGTTTTGAAATCCCGACCCCGATTCAGGCTCAGGCAATCACGCCGATCCTGAAGGGTTGCGATGTGATGGGGCTGGCCCAAACCGGCACCGGAAAAACGGCTGCCTTCGTACTACCGATCCTGAATCGATTGATGGGGGATAAACGCGGTTGCATTCGTGCTCTGATCATGGCTCCCACTCGAGAGTTGGCCGAACAGATTCACCAGGATATCGAAATTCTGGGGCGCAAGACCCGCCTTAAAAGCGTCACTGTATACGGTGGCGTGGGTATTAACCCACAGATTCGGAAACTGAAGCGTGCCGATATTGTCGTTGCCTGCCCCGGCAGACTTTTGGACCATATCGGCCGTCATACCGTCGAGCTCTCCCAACTGGAAGTGCTTGTAATAGACGAAGCTGACCAGTTGTTCGACATGGGTTTTCTCCCTGATATCAGAAGAATTTTGACACATCTTTCGCAAAAGCGCCAGACGCTGCTTTTCTCGGCTACCATGCCCACCGCAATACGACGCCTGGCCAAGGATATACTGCGAAATCCAGTTACTGTCCAGATAGGAACGACTGCGCCTGCGGATACTGTCAGCCATGCGCTTTACCCGGTGGCCCAGCATCAGAAAACAGCGCTTTTGTTAAATCTGTTGGGTACCACCCCTATCAGATCGGTCCTGGTCTTTACTCGAACCAAACATCGAGCCAAGAGCCTGGGGAAGAAACTGGCTGTTGCCGGCTACCGGTCGGCTGCGCTGCAAGGGAACCTTTCCCAGAAAAAACGTCAGGCTGCATTGGATGGCTTTCGGGATGGGACATTTCAGATTCTGGTGGCCACCGATATCGCCGCTCGCGGAATTGATGTAACCCGGATCTCGCATGTCATTAACTACGATATCCCTTCAACTCCCGAAGCATACATTCATCGTATCGGTCGGACCGGCCGCGCCACCCACAGTGGCGAAGCTTTCACCCTTATTACCGGAGACGATCGCGAGATGGTTCGTGCCATCAATCGAATCATCGGTTCTAAGATTGAGCAACGGACCTTGTCAGCCTTTGACTACAACGCCCCGGCATTCATTCGTAAAGACAGTCCGCAGCGGCAAAGGAAGCCGCACCGCAAATTTTACGGGGCGAATAAGGGCCGCAAGAAAAAGGCTTTACGGTCAATTAGGGTACAATAAAAACAACACCCCGACAAAGGTTTTACTTTAATGTCGGGGTGTGGTCAACGAGATAATTGGGGTAACAGTTAAATGATCTTCGAATTTAACGTCATAAATCTTCATTCTTGACAGAATGCAATGATTCTTGAAAATTATCTTCACAAATTATCGACTTAAGAACAGATAGAGGCCGTGAGAGATATCCTGCCTATACCTTGCGCCGCGCACAAATCCTTTCTTCTTTTGTCCATCATGGATCTGATCGCTCAGGGATCAATTGCCGAGAACTTTATTGTAAGGGAATGGTGTCAAAGCTTGAATTGTGAATTAAAAGTTTTTACAAAACATATTTAATGAAAAATCAAGGTGTTAATTTGAAGAACCTCGAGCCTTTAATGGTACATAAGTCGCTGCTATTCACAATTCAACGGGCTGTTGCCCAAATCCAATTATCAGACAAAATTGCATATAACTCATCAAAAGAGAGAATTCGATTGTAATAGTTTCAACAGGTTATATATTAGCAAATATGGAAAACTCATCAAGAGTGTTAAAAATCGATTTGGGCAACAGCCCGTCAAGATGTGACACCAATAACAAATTTTACATCTTGACAAAAATGTTTCCGCAAACTATCATGCCTTCTCAACAATAGTGTTCCTGGTTGTCAATCAAACAATAT
>JAFCZV010000089.1 GCA_019314155.1 Deltaproteobacteria bacterium | reverse complement strand
AAGTCCGATCTTGGTCTCACGCCTTCAAATGACGGCAAGATGATACGGATCTCCATTCCGCCGCTTACCGAAGAGAGAAGAAAACAGCTTGTAAAAGTCGTATATAAAAAGGGCGAAGAACATCGGGTTGCGGTACGCAATCAAAGACGTGATGCCAACGATCTGCTTAAAGGCTTGAAGAAGGACGGCGAAATTGCGGAAGATGATGCTTTCAGGGCTCAAGATCAGATACAGAAAATAACAGATGAGCATGTCAAGCTTGTCGATGATGTCTGTAAAGATAAAGAGAAGGAGATCCTTGAATTCTAATACACCTTCTGTTATTAGCACAGATCTTAATCCTGAAAAACTACCCTCCCATGTGGCCATCATTATGGATGGTAACGGTCGATGGGCCAAAAAGCGTCTATTAAATCGGATCAAAGGTCATGAAAAAGGTTCCGAAACCGTTCGAACTATTGTTCGGACCTGCCGTAAAATCGGAATTCCCATTTTGACGCTGTATGCTTTCTCCACCGAAAACTGGCAACGACCCAAATCCGAAGTCACCGCTCTCATGTCCCTCCTAAAAAAATTCCTCGAATCCGAAAAAACAGAGATGCTGGACAACAATATTCGACTGAATGCCATAGGACAGACCGAACGATTGCCGGAATATATCCGGAAAACACTGCATAAGACCATGGATTTAACAAAAAATAATGACGGTCTGTGCCTTAATCTCGCACTGAGTTACGGTGGACGGTCTGAGATTATAAGGATGGTCAAACAGATTGCAAAAAAAGTCAGAGACGGTCATATTGATCCAGATTTAATAACCTCTGAACTTATATCCGAGCATCTTTATACCGGTGATATGCCTGATCCAGATCTTCTGATCAGAACCAGCGGCGAAATGCGCATCAGTAATTTTCTACTGTGGCAGATCGCGTATACGGAAATTTATATAACAGATACCTTGTGGCCCGATTTTGGAAAGGATGAATTTGTGCAAATTCTGAGAGACTATCAGTGCCGTGAGCGAAGATTCGGCAGAACCGGGTCCTGATCGCCAGCATTTTTCAATCTCCTGTACAGAATTTAATTCGCTTCGTTCATAATTAAAATGTTGGAATACTGGAATACTGGAATGATGGAATAATGGGTTGTTGATAAAATCCATTTTGATAAGGAAGTAAAAAATATTTTATAAATTGAAATTCTTCTAACAACCGCCATCCCGCCATTCCAGTATTCCATCTGCGAGACAAAAAGATTATGTCTCCATAAACCAAATTAAAAACAGAAAGTTGAAGTATTTCCAGGACGAGGCATTATGCATTTAAAACGATGGATTACAGCTATTGTGCTCATCCCGTTTCTAATTTTATTAATAAGCATCGGGGGTACATTTCTGCTTGCCGTTGTTATCAATGCCGCGGTCATTATAGCACTTTGGGAATATTTTCGGATTGGTCTGAATACGGCTGAAAGCGAAAAGTTGAACGCTCAAAGCATTTCCATTTTGAGCTTTCAGAGTCTATCTTTTTTCACAGGTTCGGCCGTTATCTGGGCTGCATATTTTCATTCGTTCAAAATGGTTCTATGCATTATTAGTTTTAATTTCATCGTTTGCGCCCTGGTCTCTTTTTCAAAGTTCAAATTTGATTCATCTGTTTTGGAAATTGTTTTCAAACAGGTTCTTGGTGTTATCTATATCCCGTTTTTTCTTTCATATCTTGTTTTAATTAGAAATGGGAATGATGGTGTTTCCTGGATATTTTTTCTGTTAATACTCGTCTTTATCGGTGATACCGCTGCATATTATGCCGGCACTTATTTTGGGCGGCACAAGCTTTGTCCGGCCGTAAGTCCTAACAAGACCATCGAGGGCTCTGTGGGCGGCCTTGCTGCAAATCTGGTTGTGGGCGCTTTGTTCAAATATTTTTTTATGCCGTCGTTATCATGGGGTTTAAGTATCCTGTTTTTCTTTTCCATAGGTGTTGCCGGGCAGGTGGGAGATCTGTTCGAATCTGAATTAAAGCGGGCGTCACATATAAAGGATTCCGGGACATTATTTCCGGGTCACGGCGGCATTCTCGATCGGATTGATGCCTTGTTGTTTGCTGCACCCGTGGCGTATTTTTTTAAGGAATATGTATTAACCGGGTAACCGGCGGTTTTTTTAGCCTGTCTTTAGCTTGTTTTTTAAGACAAGAGCCCTTTACCTACGATGTTTGAGTGCTATGAAAAATCTTTCCATATTGGGGTCGACAGGATCCATCGGCTGTAATGTCCTTAAGATCGTAGAGATGTTTCCAGAACGGTTTGCAGTGAAGGCACTTGCAGCCAAACGTAACATTTCTTTACTGTCCGGGCAGATCGAAAGATTCCATCCTGAAATCGCCGTTGTTTATGATGAGTCCAGCGCGATTGATCTGCAAAACATGCTCCCCTCGGGAACCGGCGTTGAAATATTATACGGAGAAGACGGCTACAAAGCTGCTGCAGCCTATCAATCCGTTGATATGGTTGTGGTTTCATTTGTGGGGGCGTCCGGTCTGATGCCGACTCTGGCAGCCATCGAGGCGGGGAAAAACATCGCCCTGGCGAACAAGGAAACCCTTGTTATGGCCGGTGAGATTGTTGTAAAAAAGGCGTCAATAAATGGGTCAAAGATACTTCCCATCGACAGCGAGCACAGCGCGATTTTCCAATGCATTTCGGGGAATCGACGTGAAGATCTGGATAAGATAATTATTACAGCCTCCGGCGGCCCGTTTTTAAATCTGCCGAGAAATGAGTTTGGGTCCATTAAACCGGAAGCCGCCCTGAATCACCCCACCTGGCGTATGGGCAAAAAAATTAGTGTCGACTCGGCAACGCTGATGAACAAGGGGCTTGAGATTATAGAGGCAAAATGTCTTTTCGGTATTTCACAGAAAATGATTGATGTGGTGATTCACCCCCAAAGCGTGATCCACTCCATGGTTGCCTTTAAAGATGGAACGGTAATGGCACAGCTTGGCATTCCCGATATGAAGGGCGCCATTGCATATGCCCTGTCTTATCCGGAACGTCTTGCGCTTGAGCAGCCGTTACCGGATTTTGTGAGTATCGGCGCATTTACTTTTGAAGAACCTGATTTGGAAAAATTCCCTTGTCTTGCTTTGGCATATCAGGCCTGTGAAACAGACGGAACCCTCCCGGCGGTGTTAAATGCCGCAAATGAAGTGGCTGTAGAGGCCTTTTTAAGAAAACGCATCTCCTTTTTGAAAATACCCGAGGTTATCCGGGGAACCATGGAGCAGCATACTGTAATTACAGATCCAACGCTTCATGATATTCTTCGAGCAGACCGGTGGGCCAGAGAACAGGCCCAAGGGCTAATACGGAATTTGGAATAACGGTGTCCTAATGGAAGGGAACTATAGGCTTAATCCTGGCCCGGTTCTTTACTATGTTGGTGTGTTTGTGATATCTTATTCAAAGAATTTAAAGAATCATTCGTATTTCGTGATTAATAGAAGAAAAATTTTTTTTCCGGTTTAACCGGGTTAGGAATTCTGAGAAACATAATGAGTGTTAATATATTTGCATTGGTCATCGTACTGGGCGTACTGATATTTTTTCATGAACTGGGGCATTTCCTTGTGGCAAGGCTGCTGGGTGTCGGGGTGGAGACATTTTCACTCGGCTTTGGTCCAAAAATGATCAGTAAAAAGATCGGCATTACCGATTATCGGATTTCCGCCATACCTCTTGGCGGATATGTCAAAATGGTGGGTGAGCAACCGGATGCCGACTTGGATCCCGCAGATATTCCACTCTCTTTTACGCACAAACATGTCTTCAAACGGATTTTAATTGTTGCCGCCGGGCCCTTTTTTAATATCCTTCTGGCGCTGATCATATTCTTTGGTATTTTTCAAATATCAGGCATGTTAATATTAAAACCCTCCATCGGAGAGGTCAATGAAGGTACCCCCGCTTACAGGACGGGGCTGGAAAAGGGTGATCTGGTGGTATCCATCGACGGCGTGAAGATTTCAAGCTGGGAAGACATGGCGAAGATGATTACCACGAGCAAAGGAGAGCCCCTGACCATATCCGTGCTTCGCGGTAATTCCATGCATGTCGCGGACGTTACGCCGGAACCTAAAATATTTAAAAATATATTCAATGAGGATATCGAGCGCTACGTCATCGGAATTACCGCTTCCGGTGATTTCTTTACCAAGGATTTGAACGTTTTTCAGGCCCTTTCACAGAGCTTCATACAAACCTATCAAATAACAGCCTTGACCATAAAGGGTGTCGTAAAACTTTTCCAGGGTGCTGTTTCGCCAAAAACATTGGGCGGTCCAATAATGATCGCACAGATGGCAGGTCAGGAGGCCAGGGCAGGGGCGGTCAATTTGATCTTTTTCATTGCCCTTATCAGCATAAATCTTGCTATTTTAAATTTCCTTCCCATACCGGTTTTGGACGGCGGACACCTGCTGTTCTTTTTTGTCGAGGCGGTCACCGGACGTCCGGTGAGCATAAAGATACGTGAAATCGCCCAGCAAGCCGGGATATTTGTGCTGATTCTGCTGATGATATATGTGTTTTATAATGATATTGCACGGGTGTTCTTAAGTTGATGCCATACCGACTCGAAATTGCACTGAAACCGGATCTTTTTGATGCCGAAGGCCATGGGATTCGCCAGAAGGCGAAAAACTATTTTGGGATCAAGCTTACCCATGTTCGCAGCATTCATGTAATCACCATTGATGCGGACCTTTCAGTTGAACAGCTGAAAACCGTTCAAACTGAAACTTTTACAAACCCTGTGACACAGATCTCCGCTTATGATCCGCTTCAGATCGATTTTGACTGGACTATCTGGGTGGGCTTTCGTCCGGGGGTTAGAGATAATCCGGGGAGTACCGCCGTTGAGGCGGTGGAAGATATTCTGGGGATAAAATTCGGTCCCGATGAAGCCATCTATACTTCAAAACGGTATTGTCTGAAAGGTTCAGGTCTGACCTTTGAAGTGGTAAATATGGTTGCGGGCGAACTTCTGGCCAATGACATTGTCCAGCAATGGAAAATTTTTCCGGCCGATGAATGGGACCCTGCAGATGGGATCGGTATTATCATTCCTAAAGTAATTCTCGACCATACACCGACGGTTACCACCATTCCTGTCCATAGTGACGCTACCCTGAAAAAAATCAGCGATCAGAGGGGTCTGGCATTGAACCCCGCTGACATCCCCTTTATTAGATCCTATTTCTTGAATGAAAAAACCCAAGCCGAAAGAGCATCAAAGGGGCTGTCGGATCCAACAGATATCGAACTTGAATTTATTTCCCAGGCCAGAAGCGATCACTGCAACCACAATACGTTTCGAGGATTGTTTCGCTACAAGGATCTTGTCACCGGTGAAACGGATATTGTAGACAATCTTTTTGAAACATGTATCGAGACGCCGACCCTGACGTTGAAAGAAAGAAAATCCTGGGTGGTGTCGGTGTTGTGGGATAATGCCGGTGTCGGGCGTTTTGACGACGAACATTACTACGTTATTACCGGAGAAACCCATAATTCTCCATCCAACATGGAAGCCTACGGCGGGGCCATCACCGGTATCGTGGGGGTTTACCGTGATCCTTTGGGGACGGGCCTGGGATCGAAGCTGGTAATGGGCGGTTACGGTTTTTGTGTCGGACCCAGAGATTACAGCGGGAGCCTTAAACCGCATCTCCATCCGAGACGGCTTTTGGATGGCGTCATCGAAGGCGTGCGTGACGGCGGTAACAAGAGCGGAATTCCGACCACATTCGGCCAGGTTCTTTTTGACCCGGGATACCTGGGGAAATGCCTGGTTTTTGTGACTGCGGTGGGGATTATGCCGGCTCTTGTCAAAGGACGCCCGGCGGAAAAAAAGAGAACCGCATCCAAAGACCTGGTTATCATGTGTGGCGGTCGTGTCGGCAAGGATGGTATTCATGGCGTTACCGCTTCTTCGGAGACTTTTTCCGAGCATACACCGGCAGGTCATGTTCAGATCGGAGATCCTTACACCCAGAAAAAAATGCATGATTTTCTTTTAGAGGCCCGGGACGAGGGATTGATCCAGTTTATTACAGACAACGGCGGAGGGGGGCTTTCATCTTCAGTGGGTGAATCGGCCCGCTTCAGCAACGGATGCGAAATCCAGCTTGAAAAGGTTCCCTTGAAATATGAGGGGCTGGACCAGTGGGAGATCTGGGTCTCCGAATCCCAGGAAAGGATGACCCTAGCGGTGAGGCCTGAAGATCTTGAGCGATTTCTGGAATTGTCGGAAATGCATGCGGTGGAGAGCACGGTTATCGGACAATACACGGATTCCGGCAAACTTCATATCACCTATGACGGCCGGACCTGTGCCTATGTCGACATGGATTTATTGACGTCGGGTTTTCCCCAATGGACGTTTGATGCCCAATGGCTGACACCGGAAAGACGCGGACTGTTTGAACCGGTTCTGAAGGAGCCCGATGATTACGAGATTTTACTCCGGGACATGCTTTCACGTCCCAATATCTGTTCCAAGGAATGGATCACGAGGCAGTATGACCATGAAGTTCAGGGCACCAGCGTCATTAAGCCTCTGGTGGGCTTGGAACGTGATGTCAACAGTGATGCAGCGGTTATCAGACCGGTTCTTGACGCTCAAAAGGGACTTGCTTTTGCACAGGCGTTGCTGCCGGCCTATTCGGCCATAGACGCCTATCACATGACTTGCTGTACCGTTGATGAAGCGGTTCGCAGGCTGGTTGCCGTGGGTGCGGACCTGGAACATATCGGCGGGGTCGATAATTTCTGCTGGCCCAATATTCAATTTGATCCCCGGGAAAATCCGGACGGCAAATTTAAGGCGGCCCAGCTTGTGAGATCATGCCGAGCTTTGCGTGAAATCTGTATGGCGTATGAGATACCGCTCCTTTCAGGCAAAGACAGTATGTACGTCGACGGGCATCTTCCGGGGCGTTACGGCGAAACCCACAAGGTTTCGGCCCTTGAGACCCTTCAATTTTCCACCATATCGGTGGTCAGGGATATCACCAAATGCGTGACCATGGACAGCAAGGTG
>JAFCZV010000532.1 GCA_019314155.1 Deltaproteobacteria bacterium | reverse complement strand
TCCGGTGATATAGCCGGCATCGTCTGAGAGCAGGAACGCCACGGTTTTTGCGATTTCTTTTGTCGATCCTGAGCGCTGCATCGGGATTTGGGCCTTGGTATCGTTGTCTATGGGATAGCTGTCCACAAAACCGGGGAGAATTGTATTCATTCGGATTCCCCGGTCTGCATGCCGGTCTGCGAAAAGCTTGGTAAACGCAGAGAGTGCCGCCCGCAATGCCGAAGACAAGGGAAAGGACAGGCTGGGCTCTATAGCTCCGAACGAGGATATATTCACAATGGAACCACCACCGTTCTTTTCCATAATCGGAACCACGAGCCTGGCGATCCGGACCACGTTCAGCAACAGAAGGTCGAGACCATCATGCCATTCCTGATCCGACATCTCCAAAAGATCTCCTTTCGGCGGATGCCCCGTGTTGTTGATGACAGCATCGATTCTGCCGAATCGCTGGTAGGCAGCGGATACAACCCGTTTCAAATCGGCCGGGTTCGTGACGTCACCTTGCATTCCCATCCCCTGAAGTTTATCTGCAAGTTCCAGTACGGCATCGGAACGTGACATCAGGACGATATCATACCCGCGTTGTGCCAACTCCGCGGCACAGGCAGCCCCCATCCCCTTGCTTGCAGCTGTTACAACGGCAACTTTTTGGGTCATTGGTTCACCTCTTTTTTGACCTTCAACAGAAACGCTGTTGCCCTGCCACCTTTAACGGCCTGGCCCCTCTGTTTCTTAGTAGAAAAACCCTTTTGTAATGACACGGTCGAATGAATCGAAATAAACTCCTTCCATTTTCAGCAGGGCGCGTTTCATTTCGAGACCCCCCTGATATCCGCCGAGGGCTCCGTCAGATCGAACGGCCCGGTGACATGGGATTATGATGGGGAACGGATTTTTGGCCAGGGCTGTGCCGACGGCCCGGGCGCCTTTGGCATTGCCTATATGCCTGGCGATTCGCTGGTAAGTGCTCACGCGTCCTCGAGGAATCCCATGTTCGGCGCGTAACACCTTCTGTTGAAATTTGGTACACAGATCCAGGCGAACCATGTCCAGAGTGAAGCAAATGTCATCTCCGTTCAGAAATGCAGCGATTTGGTCGGCAACCGCATCGACCTCAGTGCACGAAGCAGAGACAAGATCGGGGAATACTGTTTTGGTAATTTTTTGGACTGAGAATCCAGTCTCGGGGAGAACGACGCGCTGGATCTTCGGCCCACCTCCATAGACCGACCAAAGCACAGCCACAGGACCGAAAGGCGTCTTTCGGAGACAAAAGCATGGCTGAACTATCTCTGTCTTTTTCATTTATTCGTAAAAATGATTGGTATGCAATATTTCATTTTGAACCTGATTTGGTCCCTTTTAAAATCCCTTCACCCAAAGGCGGTCAAACCATGTGATTTTACCTCAATGTTGCAAGATAGTATTACGGCATCGACCTGCATGCAAGAAAAATTTGGGTTCCTATTCCTGATTTCACAACAACCCTAATTGAGCTAAAGTTTAGGATACCCCAGTTCCGAGGCATCAAGGACAAAGCCGTAGTCGTCTACTGCGAGCCCTTGATAACAAAGGAAATGGGGTATCATAAGCTTTCCCGAAGGGTAAACAAAATGGGATTGCGTTAAAAAATTTATATTATCTCATCTATAGAACCGTTATGACAGTACATTTAAATCTTCAAGATGTATAAAAAATTAAACTCTTATAATATTCCTCTCAGTTTGTTTACGATCAATTAGGGTATAATGCTGGACAAACTGTTAGATGGGTCTTATCTTTTCTATTTTTAAATAAACCGACTTGAACGTTAAAGGCGTTCCAAGCGGTCGTTTTTAGAAATAGAGTAAAGGAGCTACCATGAAGATCGGATTGTTGGGACTGCCCAATTCCGGAAAGACAACCATTTTTAACGCGCTTACAAGATCGGAAGCGGAGGTGGCCGCCTACGCGAACAAAAGAGCAGAACCGAATATTGCCGTTGTTGAGGTGGGGGACGAACGCGTGACCCGCCTCTCGCAATTTTACAAGCCTAAAAAAACAACCTATGCCACCATTGAAATGGTTGACTTTCC